>JASFLN010000230.1:0-4091 GCA_050118075.1 Anaerolineales bacterium | reverse complement strand
GACCGTATCACCCTCATCGACAACATACTCGACATAGACGATGTCGGAGAGCTGGTCCTGTGCGTAGTCGGTAATGCCGGTCGTCGCCGCATCACCCTCCACACGAACCCACTCATCGCTTTCAGTGAATTTCAAATCCTTCGGTACATCCATCTTGACCTCCTGACTCAACGTATTGTGATCACGAATAAAAAGGGCGCACACAAAATATTGTGTGCGCCCTCTGTCTTCAACCTGAGAGATTCATCCCAATCCGGGACTTGCACCTTCGGTGTCAAACGACTCTCCAGAGGTACGGCCAGCTCGGGTCCTTTTACCTGAGAGTTTCACCCCGTCTCTGCACGAAAACGAAGTTTGCCCCTTCGGTGCCCGACGTATCGGTTCTCTCCCCAAGCTGTGCAGTCTACCCCCTCATTCTACGAGACAGTTTAGAACCATGTCAAGCAATCGCGTGATTCGGACGATTTGCATCCTGAATACGTATGATGATATTCTTAAACTCGGCATCAAAAATGTGCTGGATGAATTACAGCAACATTTAGTCTATAATCAATTTGAGCTTGATCAGCGTCTTGGTTTCTTCAGATCCAGTTTGAAAGCGGTTTTCAACGCATCGAAATGATAACGAACCAGGCACAGCGATCTCGAGCAATCTACACAATTAGCAATCCAACCAGGCTGTCATTTGACAGTTCGTGACCATGCGCGTGGGCGGTT
Organism: Anaerolineales bacterium; assembly: GCA_050118075.1. Lineage (GTDB taxonomy): Bacteria > Chloroflexota > Anaerolineae > Anaerolineales > E44-bin32 > E44-bin32. The sequence goes on along the minus strand of JASFLN010000230.1, from coordinate 3,374 downwards.
TCATAAGGAAGCCGCCCATCTTGTTTTTTGTGCAACATTCTTTATCCGAACCACAAGGAGGTGAGATCCGGGAGAATAAAAGCTGGACGAAAGTTTCATCCTGTTGACAACTTCTTAACAAGAGAGGAGAGAAGTGTAGATGTCTAGGAAACTGTTCGCCTTGCTGATCTTTTCGTCGTTGCTTCTCGGCGCCTGTGGCGGCGCAGCGACACCAACTATCAAGATCGGCATCAACGCGCCCCTGACGGGCGACATCCCCAAAGTCGGCGAAGGGACGAAATTCTCCGCCGAGATGTGGCTGGAGGAGAACGGCGGCACGCTCACCGTCGGGGGCACCGAGTACCCTGTTGAGCTAGTGATCGAAGACAACGAGTCAAAGGGCGAGTCAGCTGCAGCAGTCAACACAAAGCTGATCACCCAGGATGAGGTCCATGTCATCGTAGGACCACAAGCCTCTAAACAGGCTGTTCCCGCTGGTGGTGTAGCCAATGATCTCGAAACACCGATGATCAGCCCGTGGTCAACGAATCCCAACACGACGCTCGATCGTCCGTGGGTCTTCCGTACACCGTTCCTTGACCCATTCCAGGGTCCCGTTGTAGCTAATTTTGTGACCGACGAATTCGGCTTCACCAAAGCAGGCGTCCTGTATGACATCGCCAGTGACTACCCCAAGGGTCTGGCGGAGTTCTTCAAGCAGGGTTGGGAAGATGTGCATGGCGAAGGTTCAGTGGTGGCTTTTGAAAGCTTCACCACCGGCGATGCAGACTTCAGCGCCCAGTTGACAAAGATCATGGACGCTGGCGCGGAGTTCATCTTCACGCCGCAGTATTACAACGAGGTCGCTTTGATCGTGCAGCAAGCTCATGAGCTTGGCTTTGAAGGGCCGATCGTCGGCTCCGATAGCTGGGGCTCCGCTGAGACAGTTGAGCTGTGCGGCGAAGACTGCTACGGTCTGTTCTTCAGCAGCCACTATGCGGCTGAGGGCGCGACCGGTGCCACAAAGGAATTCATCGACAAGTACGATTCCGAGTACGGCTACGTGCCGGACGATGTGGGCGCCCTGACATGGGACGCACTGAATATCGTCAAGGCCGCCATCCAGGACTGCGGCGAGATCACCGGAGATCTAGCGGTGGATCGCAAGTGCATTCGTGACGCGATGGCCAGCATCGAGGAGTTCCCGGGCATCACCGGAAACATGACCTTCACTGAGGAGGGCGACCCAATTAAATGTGCGGTGATCGTGCGCATCAGTGAAGATGGCCTGTTCACCTTCTACAAGCAGGTATGCCCGTAAGTAAATGATGTGATCCCTCACGCTCCGTGAGCGTTCACACCCACTACGTGGGACGTCATTTGAGAGGGCGGGTCATAGACCCCAACCTTGACCCGCCCTTCTTTAAATGGATAGGAGCAACCCCATATGGAATTCTTCCTTCAACAGTTAATTAATGCGCTTCAATGGGGCAGCTTTTACGCACTCATCGCCGTCGGATACTCGATGGTGTATGGTGTCTTGCTGCTCTTCAACTTCGCCCATGGCGACGTTTTCATGGTCGGGGCGTACATCGGCTTCTTCATCGCCAGTGGTTTGCTCGCTCTAAATATCACAGGAGCACTTGGTTTATCCACCGGCGTGGGATTGGCATTGGTACTCGTGCTGACGCTGATTGCTGCGATGGCACTGAATGCCATCGTTGGCATGCTGGTTGAACGCATCGGTTACCGCCCGCTCAGGGCCGCACCGCGCGCCTCCGCCGCAATCACAGGTTTGATGATCGGCATTATCCTGGAGACCGGCAACCTGGCTCTTCTGGGCCCCCAGCGCCGTTCATTCCCGGAGTTGATCCAGACCGCGACGATCAACCTTGGCGGAGTGAGCTTCACCAATAAGAAGATCTTGATCGTTGGGATCTCCATTTTGCTCACCCTCGCACTGCACCAGTTTGTTCGCCGTACAAAATGGGGAATGGCGATGCGCGCCATGGCTTATGACTACGTAGTCGTACCTTTGATGGGCATCTCATCTAACCAGATTGCACTGCTCACTTTCGCATTAGGTTCCGCGCTCGCGGCTGCAGCCGGCATCCTGTACGGCGTCGCCTATCCGGTGCTGGACCCCAATATGGGCATCCTGTTTGGTTGGAAAGCCTTCGTAGCTGCGATTTTGGGTGGACGTGGGTCGATTCTCGGTGCCGGGCTTGCCGGCTTTTTGCTTGGATTTATCGAGATCTTCGTCGCCACGATATTCCCCTCAACGATGCGCAACTTGATCGCATTTGGCATCATCCTCGTAATTCTGACCTTTCGGCCACACGGCTTCTTCGGTGAGCCGCACAGCGCGCAGCTGCGCCTGTGACCCGGGTAGTCGGCCACAAGAAAGGATAAGCGATGACAACGAACTCTACTTCAACAGCCTCCGTTCGAGAGCGCTTTCGTGGCTTCATCAGGAAGGTCTGGGAGCCTTACCGATCCGTGCCATTATTGGGATGGCTATTGGCGGGACTCGTCGCGGTTGGGCTAGAACAACTGGTAGGCTTGCCGCTGGCCAGAGTGCTCGGTTTGTCAAAAATCCCGGCACTCTTTGGAACAGTGGTCGTTCTTGATGATCCGCTCCTGATCCCGAGCGCGCTGCTGTTCATGATCCTGATTTATGTCCTGCCGATAGGCATCGTGGCACGCTTTACGGCCCCGATTACGAACCGCGTTGCAGCAAAATTGATGGACTTCCCGCTGATCGTCACCGCGGTGATCCATCTCGCGCTCATGTACGCAATCCTGCATATCTGGGGGGACATCAGCGACTACCGGGTGCTCGTGGCGCGGCTGGCGATGATCTCCATCATCCTCACGCTGAGCCTCAACGTCGTAAACGGTTACATGGGTGAGTTCTCGTGCTCACATCCCGGTTTTATGTCTGTGGGGGCATACGTCGCCTCGGCGTTCACGATTGTGCTTTTTGTGTCTGAGAACCGCTTTGGAGAAGCGCTTTTGCCAGAGGCCTGGGGTCCCTTCATGTTTCCCATAGCCCTCATACTTGGCGGCTTAGTGTCTGCAATCGGTGCACTGCTGGTAGCGATACCCTCGTTTCGAACGCGCGGTGACTACCTGGCGATCGTTTCATTGGCATTCATGTTCATCGTGAAAAGCCTGTTTGAGAACTTAGAAGTTGTCGGTGGTGCGCGCGGGATCAGCAATCAACCTAATTACGCCACACTGCCGATTGTCTTCATCTGGACGGTGCTTTCGATTTGGATCATCAACAACTTCGTCCGTTCCACGATGGGCAAAGCGCTCAACGCTGTCCGTGACGGCGAGCTCGCAGCCAACGCCATGACGGTGAATACGCGCAAGACCAAGATGGTTGCATT
>JASFLN010000229.1:0-4100 GCA_050118075.1 Anaerolineales bacterium | reverse complement strand
TGGGATCGGAAATATCAGCCGCAGGGTTGAAGTCTTCACACGTCTAATTCAAGCGGGGTTTTCGTTTCCAACGTTGGTTCACCCCACAGCATTTATAGAGCCGTCCGCTGAACTTCAGCAGGGAGTACAGATTTTTCCGCACGCTTACGTAGGCAGCGAGGTGATTGTCGGATTTGGTGCGATCGTCAACACTGCAGCCGTAGTGTCACATGACTGTACACTTGACGCCTATGTGAACATCGCACCGGGCACGTTGCTGGCCGGAGGGGTTTCGGTTGCGGAGGGCGTGCTGGTTGGGATGGGGGTGAGTGTCAATCTCAATGTGAGGATCGGATCCCGGGCGATGATCGGAAACAGCGCAGTTGTGAAGGCCGATGTTCCCGCCAACCAGATCGTCCGAGCCGGTCAAATCTGGCCGGAATAAGCAGCACTATTTTGGGAGGTCTCGATTGAACGAAGATAGTTTGCGCAAGATCCCGATGTCATCGCCAGATATCACCGACAGCGAGCGTGAAGCGGTGGCTGGTGTTTTACGCACCACATATTTGAGCATGGGTCCTGAGATCGAGGCTTTTGAGGCTTCAGTCGCTGAGTATATCGGTGCCCGACATGCTGTGGCGGTTAACTCCGGTACAGCTGGGCTGCACCTTTGTGTGCGGGCTATGGGAGTCGGAGAGGGCGATTACGTGATCACGACACCCTTTTCTTTTGTTGCTTCTGCAAACGTTCTGCTTTACGAACGAGCGATCCCGATCTTTATCGATGTCGATGTCCACACCGGCAATATAGACACCTCACAAGTTGCGGAGGCAGCCCATGAGCTCCTGGAAGGTGGTTCCCGCGCCGAGCAATGGCTGCCGCGCAAAGGCGTTCAACCCGGAGGGCAGCTCAAGGCGATCCTGCCGGTAGATGTCTTCGGCCAACCGGCTGATTATGAGCAGCTGCAATCTGTGGCGCAGGAACATGATCTCTTCTTGCTTGAGGATTCTTGCGAAGCGATCGGTGCGCGCTACAAGGATCGGCCGGCGGGTATGTTTGGCGAGGCGGGTGTCTTCGCGTTTTATCCCAACAAACAAATGACGACCGCTGAGGGCGGAGTCGTGGTGAGTGACAACGATGAGCTCGCGGATATGGTGCGTGCTATGCGTAACCAAGGCCGTGCGCCCGGGGATACGTGGCTGGAGCATACCTATCTTGGCTACAATTACCGCTTAAGCGAGTTGAGCGCCGCTTTAGGTCGCTCACAGATGGAGCGCCTGGATACGCTGCTGGAGAAGCGTGAACGTGTCGCCGGCTGGTATACGAAGCGTCTTGAACCCATTGACGGGGTTGAAGTGCCGCAGATAGTTGAATCCACAACCCGCATGAGTTGGTTTGTTTACGTCATCCGATTGGAGGAAGGGCTTGACCAGGCGGAGGTTGCGCAGCGACTTGCCGAACGTGGGGTGCCCTCCCGCCCATACTTCGCGCCCATCCATTTACAGCCTTATTTCAAAGCACAGTTCGGTTATAGAGAAGGTGACTTCCCTGTGACCGAAGATCTCGGTTCCCGCAGTCTGGCGCTGCCATTCTCTAGTGTGATGCCTGAGGAGGATGTGGAATATGTGTGTGATGTGATCGCGGAAGTGGTGACGTAGCACGCATGGATCAATAATCCATCTGAAAGTAAAGAAACAGCCCGCAGCGATAAGCTGCGGGCTGTATTTATCCTGCGAGCGCTTGTTTACTGCTCACGTACCTGGCGCCAGTTGATCATCACAAAATTTTCATTGCACTCGGTCGAGGTGTCGAAGAAGATCTGCTCCGACAAGGGGGTACCGGATCCGTCGTTGAGCTGGATCCAGAGGTCCCCTTCGCTTGCGATGGGTTCATCGGCGAGGTCGAAGACATATCCAGAAGGACCAATATCGGGTGCGCTGCCCGAAATAGCGTCCAGGCTGACGGATTCACCATCTAATTCACCCTCGAGATGAACCCCCAGGTTGGCAATCGGTTGATTCTCGAGGTTAAAAACCTGCCCTCCAACACCCATCCATTCACATTCCCTGCCATTGGCGATGTTGGGGATCAGGACCGGATTACCGGGCTGCAAAGCGAACGGTGGGGGCTCGGGCGTGTTTGTCGGTGATGAAACAGGCGTATCGGTCGCCGTTGGAATCGGTGTGTCGGTCGGTGCCAGCGTGAACGTGGGCGTCGGCGTCCATGCGGTTGGCAGCGGCTGTGCTGGCGTGCTGGTCGCGGTGGGCGTACCCAGGCGTACCGGTACCGTCGGTGGTGGGAACGGGTTGTATGACGCGTAGGGGTTGATGAAGACTGTCGCAAATGCTACGCCAACGGCCACGATGGCCAGCACAACGATAAGCGTCAGTACGTTGAAAATGAAGTTCCCGAAACCAGAAGATCGCTTTCTGGGAACCTTCACAAATTGATCATCCATGATCTTGTGCCTCCTGACCGACCTCAGTGGGCGATATTTCGCTCTATCACTGTGCTGGTGCGGGCAATGTCCAACCAATCTTGAACCGCGCGCTCCTGAAATGCAAGTCGATCTTGATAACTCAAAGGTTGGTTTCCGCGCTCAATCACCTCGATAACATGGAAACCAAGCTCACTTTCGGTAATTGGGCTGAGTTCGCCTGAACCGGTGGCGAATGCAGCCTCTTCCACAGCAGGTTGCAGCAAAGTGCCTCTAGGGAACCAACCCAGGTCCCCAGCTGCAGGGCGGGTGCTGGTGTCGAGCGAATACTGGCGCGCCAGGCTATCAAAGTCCGCCCCGGCGACCAGTTGGCCCCGCAGGGATTCGGCTTCCTCTACTGTAGCGACCAGAATATGGCGTGCATGCACCTGTTCAACCTCATCAGGTACGTTTTCGGCGATCCAATTGACCATATTCATAGCCAGAAGTTCCTCCAGCAAGGCTTCCTGGAACGTTTCATACGAATAGAAATACTCACTCAGCCATGCATCCATTTGTTCCGGACCACCTAGTTCCGCTTGAACAGCTTCAACCCCGCGATCGACGTCTGCATCCCTGACCTCTAGACCTTGTTCTTGGGCTCCTTGTGCAAGCAGCTTTAAATCGATCAGTTCTTCCAATATGCTGGACTTGTAGTCTCCCAATGTTGCAAGGTCAATGCCAGCGGACTGCTGTGCCATCTCGTAGCGCCGAACCTCGTTGTCAAACACTGAAAGCGGGATAATCTCGCCATCAACCACGGCGGCGGAGGGAATACTTGTTGGTGAGGGCGGAAGGGCGGTGCTGGTTTGAGAAGGTGCTGCTGTTGGCTGCTGTGTGGGCAGCATGCTGCAGCCTGCTGAAAGCAGCACGAGAAAGATCTGTACGAGAGGGATCGATGGTGTTCTCATCTGGCTGAGGATTATAACGCCCCCATGATGCGACGCAACGGCAATATCTGGGGTATTGTTTCAGGATTCAATTTGACCGCGAAGCGAAGACAAATATCATCGGCCGGCGACGGGTCTGTGAATAGAAGTACTTTGACAGTTCTTCCTCGACCCTGCGGTTAAGCGTGCCGTCGGACGATGCGGATACGATCTCGCGTATACGGTTTTTTGCCCCTTCAAGCAGCTCTTCTGCGTCTTCCGTGAACACGAACCCGCGCGTGATGATATCGGGTTCATCAATAAGATTCACCCCGTCACAATCGAGCATAAGGTGAATGATCGCCACGCCGTCCCGAGCCAGGGATTCCCGTTCACGCAGGACCTTTGGTCCCACATCGCCGACGATGCTGCCATCCACAAAAATGTAACCCCCCGGTATGCGGCCTTCAATCGCCATTTCACCTTCGTTGAAGCTCACGATGGTACCGTTTTCGACCACCGCGATGTTTTGTTTGGGGATGCCGATTTCCTGAGCAAGCACCGAATGCTGCATGAGATGACGCAGTTCGCCGTGGAGGGGGATGAGATGTTCGGGACGCACCACCTGTAGCAGCAGTTTCATCTCCTCTTGGCTGGCGTGACCGGATACGTGCACTGGTGCGATGGCGTCGTAAATCACATTTGCACCACGCTGGAAAAGACGGTTGATTGTACGATGTACCAGCTCTTCATTGCCCGGGATAGGGGTTGAGGAA
>JASFLN010000228.1:0-4109 GCA_050118075.1 Anaerolineales bacterium | reverse complement strand
ACCCATCAATGGTCATCGCTTCGACCCGGCCGAGGTCGACGTGTATCGCCAGGTGATTGAGAGCCATGAGGCTGTTTTTTCCAACGACCGCAGCCAGATTGTCAGGCAGCTGGTCCCTGCCCCGCTGCAATCACTGGTGCAGCAGGTAATGCAGCTGCTGGGTGAACAACCGGTCATCATCGCCCCGCTCATCCTCGAAGATAAACCCTTTGGCGCAATCAACGTGAGCGCAGACTGGTTGACCGAGGATGATGTATCGCATGTTTCCGCCCTGGCTGACCACTTTGCGATAGCGCTAGGTCACGTACGCGCCCGAGAAGAACTTGAACAAACACTGGAGAGGCAGCGGCTTCGCAATCGAGTTATCGAGGCGGTTTCCAAAGCTTTTGAACTCGATGAAGTCCTTGAACGGGTGAACCAACTCGCCCATGAGATGCTTCAAGCGGATGCCAGCGTGATTGCGATCCTTGAGGAGAACGAGACAAAGATCCGTTTCCCACACATCATCGGATTACCAGACAGATACCACGATCTCCAGACCCCCACCGACACAGGGACAATCGGCGAAATTGTGGCTTCACGAGAACCTCAGCTCATCTTCGATTATCCAACGCATCCTGAGGCAACGAACGATGCCATCAAAATGGGCCTGCAATCAATCGTTGCGGTGCCAATCATCATCGAAGAGAGTCTCATCGGCCTACTCGCACTCTTCTCGATGGATAAAGAGCACCGCTTTGACCAGAATGATTTGCGTCAAGCCGAAACCATCGCCAGCATGGCTTCGATTGCGCTTCAAAACGCGCGGCTGTACTCGGAAGCTCGCCGGCGCGCAGATGAGTCCGAGACGCTCATGCGCACTGCACGCGCGATCTCATCACTGCTCGATACGGACACGGTGCTCGAATCCATCGCCCAGCAAGCGAATGATCTGCTCCATGCCGATGGCAGCCGTATTCACCTGCTGGATTATGAAACTGGCGAATTAAACTGCATGGTTGCGCTTGAGCCCAACGCAGATGCCATCATGGAATTCCCCATCAGGGTCGGTGAAGGCCTCACCGGACACGTCGTCCAAAGCGGAGAAGCGTTGATCATCAACAACCCCATCGAGGACCCACGCGGCATTCAGGTTCCAGGAACACCGGAAGACGAGCCCGAATGTCTCGCCATCGTCCCACTCGCTATCCGCCACCGGACCATGGGCGCGATGACCGTTCGCCGTCTGGGCACCAAAAACCCGTTCACTTCCAGTGACCTAAACCTCCTGTCCGCGTTTGCCGCTCAGGCGGCAGTCTCCATAGAGAATGCACACCTCTATGGTCAGATCGAGGCTCAAGCACAGAGACTCGAGGTGCAGGTGGAGGAACGTACACACGACCTGGCACTTTCGGAAGCGCGCTATCGATCATTGGTCGAAACCGCGCAGGCAGGAATATTCCAGCTGGATCTCGATGGGACATTGCTGTACGTCAACAAAGCGCTGGCAGAGATGGCGGAGGTGTCGGTTGATGACCTCATCGGACAGAAATTCTTTGAAACCGAGTACCTTTCCGAAGATGTAAGCAAAAACAATCTCGAAAACCTCCGGCGAAGATTTCGCGGTGAACTCCCCGAGACAGACACCTTCGAGACGAATTTCAAGTCCCTTTCGGGCAGGAGGATCCCTGCTATCGTCGGGGTAAGCGTCATCCGCGATGAATCTGGCAAACCGCGCGGTTTGACCGGTCTTGTGACCGACATCTCAGAACGCATCAAGCTCGAAGAAGAACTGGAGGCAGAGCGCGACCGGCTGGACGCCATGCTCGCCCATGTCGGGGATGCTGTGATGGTGACCGATGCCGAACGCAAAATCCAGTTCGTGAACCCTGCCTGGGAGCAACTCAATGAATACAAGGCCAACGACGTCCTGGGCCGCGATCCCTCGATCCTGCAAAGCGGTCAACACGACAATGATTTCTACGCCCAGATGCACGCTGACATTTACAACGGCAAGATCTGGGAAGGAGAAGTGGTCAATCAACGCAAAGACGGCTCAACATATGACGGTGCGCTCACCATCACCCCGGTTAAGGACCAGAGCGGGAAGATCATCAATTTTGTCAGTGTGCTGCACGACATCAGCGCGCTGAAGGAAATTGATCGCCTCAAGACTCAATTCGTGTCAGATGTTTCACACGAGCTGCGGACCCCGCTCACGAACATTCGACTGTATCTTGATCTACTGAAACGCGTGAAAGAAGAGGCCAAGGTCACTCGCTACCTGGAGACCCTCGCACGGGAAAGCAACCGGCTTTCCAATTTGATCGACGACCTGCTTTCGCTCTCAAGGCTCGATGTCGGCGATATGCCACTGCGCAAGTCCAACGTGGACGTGAATCATTTGCTTGAGTCACTCGCGGAGGATCGCACGTCATTGGCCTCTCGAAAAGGTTTGCACATTTCCATCGAAACGCAACCTGATCTTCCACCGCTTTTGGGAGATGAGCGCTTGTTGGGGCAGATCTTTACCAACCTGCTGACCAACGCCATGAATTACTCTCTAGAGAATGGCAAGATCACGTTGCGCACACGACACTTACGTATCGAGGGGCAGGATTGGATTATCGTTGATGTAATAGACACCGGAATTGGCATTCCAAAGGATGAACAAGCGGAGATTTTCCAGCGTTTCTACCGCGGCGAAGCCAGCCGGCGCACCGGTGCACCCGGCACAGGCCTGGGTTTGGCCATCTGCCAGGAGATCGCCAAACGCCATGGCGGGCATATCCACGTCACAAGTGATGGTGTGCCAGGTAAGGGCGCCCAATTCTCGGTCTGGCTTCCTGCTGCAACCAGAGAAGAGTTAACCGCCTTTTAGCCATTCACACTTGTGATCGTATCCGCCCAGGCCTCCTCTGCAGACCTAACCGAAAGCCCCAGATCCGTTCGGATTTTCTCATCGCTGTATTTGAAGGAGGCATAACTGCTGCGCACAACTTCAGGTGAAATTAACGCCGGCTGCCCTGCAATTCGCAGCAGCGGGGCGGTTAGATAGCCGAGAATCATTGCTACAGGTCTCGGCATCCAGGCCACCGGAAAAGGCCGCCCAGTCTGAGCCTTCCAGAAAGCGATCATCTCTCTGTTGTTCATCAGGCTCCCGGCCATGAAATAATTCTCGCCAATCTGGCCATCCTCCATAATACGCATAAGCCCGTTAGCGACATCATCCACATGAACAAAAGAAAATGTTCCTTCTGGCGCCCATAACGTAGGTGGAAGCAGTCGCCGCAAGAAGAGCCGCAGCATCATGCCGAAAACGGAGTGATCCCCAGGTCCAATGACCTGCGCCGGGGATCCCATCACAATGGGCATACCGGATTCGATCCTCGACAGTACGACGTTATGCGCTTCATATATGGTTTTTTCATACCAGCTGTTCGGCTTTGCCTGGCGCTCGAACGATTCGTCCACAATCCTTCCACCTGTATCGCCCAACGCAGTCGTACTCGAGGTGACCACAATTTTCTGGACGTCATTACGCCGGGCTGCATCGAGCGCATTGATCAGGCCTCCCACATTGATGGAGCTCATTTTTTCGCGCTTCGATTCTGGTATCCCAAGCTCATACCAACCCGCATTGTGAAAATAGAGACTGGGACGAAGCTCTGAAAATACTTCATGGACCCTATCCGCCTCGGTAAGGTCGGCTTTAACCACCTTTGCGCCCAGGTCGGCCAGCGATAGAGCCGGGCTCTTTTCGGGCTCACGCGACAATAGATGCACTTCCCAGCCTTTTCTGATTGCGTCGATCGTCAACCTTTGGCCTATAAAGCCTGTCCCTCCTGCAATAAGCACTCGCATCAGCGGCCTCCGTTATCATTTCTGGATCAAAACGCCGGATTGCTAACCGGTCGGCTTTCACTCTGGTTCGTTTTCCTGTGAGCTCAACCGTCATATCTACAATTGGCAGTGCCTATTAGATAGAGTCATCCAGCTCAAACTTGTTTCTTCAGGCAAACTCACGGTTCAACCAGCACGGAACTTGGTATCATAACCAGCGACCAAAGACGAGGGGCAACCGGCAATGGACGCCGCCCCTCTCATCGCCAAGCACGTCAGCTGCATGC
>JASFLN010000227.1:0-4117 GCA_050118075.1 Anaerolineales bacterium | reverse complement strand
CGGGGTTGGTGTAGGCGGCGCAAGCACGATGGGCACTTGTGATAAATCCCCCTCTTCTTCGGTAAGATTATTTGCCACCCAGCACGTCCCAGAGCCATCCATCTGGTCAACCACCCACCAGTTGCTAGCCTGGTCACGGCCACGAATGCGGGTGCGGTCACCGGCGATTAAATATCCCAGCACATCATACAGTGTGAGCGGTCCCCCACGGCAATTGCTGTTTACAGAGGCGATGGCATAAGGCGGTCCCAAAGTTGGTGCAGGTGTTGGCGTCGTCGAAGCTGGCGGAGCAATGATCCCCGCGGATTCATCCCCGCCGTCGGCGTCTTCCGCTGAGTGGCTTGCTTGAGTGGGAGTTGGTTGAGTCTCCGGGATGGAGGTAGAAGCCAGGACTGCCGAGATGGTGGCACTTACAGCTGTGGGATTGGAAGTCACCTGATTGACCCCATCGGTTCCCAGAAAGCCAACTGCAAATCCCGCCGCGACAACCAACGCACTGCCCCCTATCACCCCTGCAGCTGCCCCAATCAGCCACCTCGACCAGCTGGCTGATCTAACCGCCCCCTGACCTGCGTCCCCAATCCCTGGACCTTTTTCCATTGGAGCTTGTGCATCTGCCGCCCCCGAACCTGCTTGAGGACGAATCTTCTCTAATGTCTGATTGACCCAACCACTCGAAGGAAGTATAGGTGGCAGGAAAGCAAAGATGCCTGCAACGCGTTTGAGATCTTTCTCTGTCTCCTGGCAGTGCTCACAGACCGCAAGATGAGCCTTTACAGCCTGCTGCTCATCTTCGCCCAGCTCCCCATCCTGGAAAGCGGAAAGCAAATTGCCCAATTCCATACATGAAGCTGCTCCGCTCTCGGCAAGCAGGCGAATCCCATGCAGTTCCCTGAAATGCAGGCGCGCCCGGTGCACAAGCTGTCGGGCATTGTCATATGAGCACTCCAACGCACTCGAAATCTCTTTATAAGAAAGGTCGTTAATCTCCTTGAGAACAAGAGCCTGTCGGTAACGAGTCTGCATCAGCGCCAGCGTTTTCTTCACGCTCTCTTCAGACTCATGGCGTTGGACACCACGCTCAGCTGGTCTGCGGGTTGTTGGTGGTCCACCCAAATCCATGGGTTCCTCTACATCTACAAACCGTTTATTGCGACGCAGGTGATCAATGGCTAGATTACTCGCGATGCGGTAGACCCAGGATTTAAAATCCCAGGGTGGACCCAGTTGGTCGATCCTGGCATGAGCTCGGATAAACGCATCCTGGGTGACATCTTCCGCAATCTGCCGATCTCCGACCGTCCGGTACACATAATTGAGTACGGGTTTGTGCAGCGCCATAAAGAGGTCGGTGAACGCATCTTGATCACCCGCCTGTGCGCGCCGTGCAGTCGCAGCGAGATCTTGCTTCGTCACGCCGGTTGATTCCTTCGTCAAGCTTCACCTCTAAAACGGTGCCGATGCAGATTTTGTGACAGGAGAATTCTTGTACTTTCGACTATAGCATGAAATGACGTGCGCATTACAATGCGCGTTCAGCGCTCTGTGGTATCCTGATCCTGTTTCCGAATTACGCCAATCCAACCGGATTACCTTCATGGCCGTAGCCGAGTTTTCGATCGCAGATCTCCCCCAAACTAACCGGCAGACACCACTGCGCTGGATCCTCTCACATGTTTCCAGACAATGGTGGATCGTGGTGTTTGCTTTCATCGGTGCCGTAGGGAATGCCGTGCTGGCTGCAGCTGTACCTATTTATACAGGTCAAGCGTTTAACGCTGTGCTGGCTGACCCCCCTGAAATCGGCCTTCTCGGCAGGATCTCACTGCTGATCGCCGGCTCACAGATCCTGCGGGGCGCGCTGCAGCTAATCAGAAATTTCGGGGCTGAATTGATCGGGCAGCGGTTGGAAAGAGATATTCGCGAGGAACTGTACGTCAGCTTGCTTGGTAAGAGTATGACCTTTCACAATCTCCAGCCGGTGGGAGACACGATGGCGCGGGCCACCAATGACGTGCGCGAGATCAATTTGATGTTCAATCCCGGCTTGAACCTCGTGCTTGGATCGGCTAATTTCCTGATCATGCCTCTCATTTTCGCTCCACGCTATCACCCTTCACTGGTGCTCGTCCCTGCGCTATACATCATCGCCTATGTTCTTGCACTCTGGCAGTATCTACATGAACTCTCGCCGATCACCGACACCGTCAGGAGCAGCTTCGGGCGCTTGAACACGCACCTCTCTGAAGCGATCGACGGTATTGAGGTCGTTAAAGGTGCCGCACAAGAAGAAGCGGAAGTCCACCGTTTCACGCAAAACGCAGTTGAGTACCGCGATTCGTATGTCCATCAAGGCGATATCGAAGCTCGCTTCCTGCCATTGCTCATCCTGGGACTGGCGGAAGCGGGATCGTTCCTGCATGCATTGATCCTCAATCAACAGGGGGTGCTTGGGATCGGTGAAGTCGTAGCTTACGTCGGATTGATCCAGCTGTTCGGTTTCCCGACCTTCGCCTCACTGTTTGCGTATTCACAAGTCTCGCTCGGAATGGCAAGCGCCCGCCGTATTCTTGAACTGCTTGAACGCAAGACGGATCTCGATCGCAACCCGCGCGGCTACTCCGCAACGATGGATGGTGAAATCCAATTTGAAGAGGTCTGCTTTGCTTACCCCAGCGCGGACCCCAGCCTCGAGGCGATCAACTTCCATGTCCATCCCGGTCAAACCGTTGCCCTCGTCGGCCAGACCGGTACAGGTAAATCCACGCTCGCCAAACTGATCAATCGGACCTACGATGTCGATCGCGGCAGCGTCAAAATCGACGGTGTCGACGTGCGTGATTGGGACCTCGACGCGCTGCGCCGCCAGATTTCGATCATCGAGCAGGACATCTTTCTCTTCTCACGCTCGCTGCGTGACAATATCGCCTTTGGATGTCCCGACCCCAGCCGGGAAGCGATCGAAGCAGCGGCCAAAGCAGCTCAGGCGCATGATTTCATCCTCTCGTTCAAGGATGGGTATGAAACGAAAGTCGGTGAACGCGGGGTCACGCTCTCAGGCGGCCAACGGCAAAGGCTTGCCCTGGCACGCGCATTTTTGACCGATCCGCGCATCCTCATCCTCGATGATTCAACCTCTTCAATAGACAGCGCGACAGAAGACAAGATCCAACGCGCCATCTTCCGCGCTTCAGAAGGCCGCACGACGATCATCATCACCCACAGGCTCTCACAGATTCGCTGGGCGGACCTGATCCTGGTCATGCGCGGCGGTCGTATCGCAGCCCGCGGTACGCACGATGAATTAATGGCGACATCTGAAGCTTATCGACGCATATTCACGCGCTACGAGGAGGCCTGATCGATGGGTTTCTTCTCAGGTCTCGACGCAGAAGCTTACGATCGCACGTATAAGGACCGGGAATTGATCCGGCGCATGTTGGATTATTTCCTGCCGCACCGCCGCAAGATCGCCTGGGCGATCGTGGCCATTTTGTTTATCGCCGTGGGTAACGCGGCCTCACCGATCCTGATTTCCCGCAGCGTCGACCTGATGTCACAAACTGGCCAGGAGAGGTTGATGCTGCTCTTCGCCGGCGTGATCTTCCTGCTCGGTGTGCTGACATGGGGTGCGAACTGGATCCGGCGCCGCTTGATCACCCGCGCGGTGGGAGACGTGATGCTGGAGCTGCGTCGAGATGCGTTCCGTGCCTCGGCCGGCCATGACCTTTCCTTTTATGATGAATTCGCCTCCGGGCGCGTGGTAAGCCGCATCACCGGTGATACTCAAGACTTTGCTAAAGTCATCGTCCTGGTGACTGATCTCTTTACTCAATTGTTCCAGGCACTGATCCTTATCATCGTCCTCATCGGTATCAACCTGCGCCTGACCCTCTGGCTGATGGCGATGCTCCCATTTATCTTCTTGATTGCGATTGGCTTCAGGCGTCTCGCACGGCGCGTGACTCGGCGCGGCTTCCGTGCCATGGCGAACGTCAATGCAGCGATTAAAGAAGCCGTCACCGGGATCTCTGTTGCCAAGAACTTCCGCCAGGAGGCAAAAATCTACGCAGAGTTTACAGACGTCAACGTGAACTCATACCTGGCGAATGTGAAA
>JASFLN010000226.1:0-4138 GCA_050118075.1 Anaerolineales bacterium | reverse complement strand
ACTCCCACTTCACCCAACCGGAAGCCATGTAATGCTATCGCCCCGAGCGTTGTGACAGCACCCTCTGCGAAATTGACCTCATCCGGCAGCTTTGCCAGCAGGTTTGACGGCACGAAGGCATACTCGGCGTGTACCGCGAAACCCCCACCCGCACACGCCACGCGGTCACCGACCTGGAAGCCCTCCAGCCCTTCTCCAACCTCCACGATCGTGCCAGCCGAGGCATAGCCTAGCGGCATCGGTTGATCCAGTCGGTTTTGCACCGCTTCATAGGTGGTGAGAAGCCCCTCACGCTGGACTTTCTCGATCACCTGTCTCACCAGATCGGGTCGTGAGCGCGCCTTACCCAATAGGCTTTTGCCTGCAAATTCAACCAGTGCTCGCTCGGTGCCCACCGAAACCAGAGACGCGGCGGTTTTCACCAGCGCCATCCCCGGTTGAGCGGATGGCACCGGAACCTCAAGAAGGACAGTTTCGCCTGTGGAAATTTCCTGAACAACTTGTTTCATCTATGTGTCGTTTCTGCGTGGCTTTTCCATGCTGTTGGCCAAGTGGTGGCGATTATAGCATTGGCTGGGAAGCCCTCATACTCGAACAATAGAGTGCGCCAATGCTAGCTTTGCTCTGCTATTTGAAGCACCTTCTCTGCTGCCGCAGCTCGTAATCGAGGGTGCATGACAAAATACTGTCGTCCATCCTCAGCGGATTGAGGCTGCGCTCCCAGCGTCTTGTCACGCAATCCGCGTAATCCACGCATCATCAGCTTCACCATCTGCGGCTCTAACCTTCGACGAATGCGGTCAAGGGTGTCCCCCGGACGGATTTGCTCACGATGGCGCACAAGGATCGGGCCCGTGTCCACGCCACGATCCATGAAATGCAGTGTCAACCCTATTTCGGGGGCTGCTTGCGCCTCGAGAATGGCCCACTCGACGACATCCATCCCCCGGTAAGCCGGCAGGATGCCACTGTGACAGTTCAATACTCCCAACTTAGGCGTTTTCAGCACCGGCTCACGCACGAGACCGCCGCCGCTGAAGATCACGACATCTGGATCCAGTTCCGCAAGAAAGCTGACCACCACCGGATCGTTCAAATCCGATTTATGAATACAAGGCACACCAAGCCTCTCTGCCAGGCTTCCTAGATCAGGGTCAACTAACCCCATTTCTTTGGACAATTGTGGCAGGGTTTCTTGCTCCGCAAGTGGGTAGGCTTCTTCTCCTAACCAGAGCTTGTCATAGACCTTACGGATCAACCTGGCACCATCACGCCGCAGCTCTGCGCGGATGCGCTTCCACGACCACATCGAACGCACTGCAATCCCTACCAGATTGATCCCCTCTTCTCGATGGGCGGAGACTCCCAGCAAGCGCGAATACATGCTGCTTGGTGTTGGTGCAAACAACACAACCCGCAGACTCATACAAGCACCTCAAGGGACGCATGTACCTCAGAAAGAGCGAGCATATAGCGTGACAGAAGCTCCGCAGGCACACTGCGGCGATGAACGGGCAGCGCCCAGTCGATAAGCTTCAAAGCTGCGTTTAGGTAGCGCAGATCGTTGAAGATACGTGCTGCACGCGCCATCAATATTGCCGTATTGTCGAGCTCAAGCCAGCGATCCGTTGGAGTTCCACCCTCCCGGAGTTGAAGGCAGCGTTTGCGACGCAGTTCGATATGTCGTAGAAGCGTCTCCAGCATGGGCTTGAGATCATAACGATCTGCTTGCCCTGAATGCACCAAAAGCGAAAGCAAATGGGAAGCCGTCGAGCGCTCAACAGTCCCTTTGGCTACAATCGAGCGACTGTTGCCTTCAATCCAAGCCATGCTGTGTTGAAATTCGGGCAAACTTAAGGACGGGGCGGCACTCAACCCTCGTGGTTCAAGCAGCGATATTCCGGTTTTTTCTAAATTGTTCAAAGCCAGGCGGAATTCACCGGCCCAATCTGGCTGATCATCAGGCACTCGGAGGGCGCGACCAAGTCGCTCGACACCCCGCTGCATGAAAACTTCGTACTCCTCGAAACGGACCGAATCATCGAACCAGGATGCAGTTGCCTCTACAACAGGTCTCAACCAATCTCTATTCATGTCAGCGGTCCCAGGCTAAATGGATCAGCGCGCTCAAGCCGTCCAATCCAACCAGACCTTCTCCACTCACCGGCAGCGCTGTCGCCTCCACTGACCCGGACGGGCAACTGATGACCCCGTACTTAAACACTTTCATTGGGCGCCAGAAATCCTTACGGAAGGTATAGATTTCCTGCCAGTGAAATGCGTCCGAGCTGGCCAGCACCGCCGCGCTCTTGCGTTGGACAGCCGGTCCGGGCTCGACAGTCGTGAACGCGATATACACACCTTCTTCTGTGCGGGCACCATACCAGGCTGGTGCGCCCAATGCCTGCCCGACCTCCAGTTCGCCTGTTTGCCGGCTCATACGGCAGGCGTAGTTCTGCTCAAGCTGGCTGTCGGTCAGCCAGCATACGTGCTCGGGGGTGAAGAACAGCCGCACAGCCCGCCATAGTTGGCTTCCATCGCCGAAGCGGTTGAGTGTGTTGAAGCGATCTCTCGTCCGGTAAAAGAAGCATTCGCCTTCATAATCTCCTACTGGTACCCACAGCGCTTCGGGGTCATAGGGATCGATATAAACCCCATGAACATGCCGGATCGTTCCAGCCTTAAATCGATGCGCTGGCTCCCAGGTTTTGAGATCCGGAGCCAACCGCCAGATCACGACTTCAACCCTGGATGGGTTCATAAAATACTCGCCGAAATAGGTCCAACCTTCCAGGTCCTCAGTGATACCGCCATGCAGAACACTGTCGCCCTGAATATGAAAGAGTCTTTCAAGCTGACCTAGAGATTTAAGCCGATAAACTTGCCCGGCGCGAATACCCAGCAGCTTGCCTGCACGGTTTAGATACAGGTTGCTCTTATCCGCACGCATCGCTCGAGCTGTAGGACGCGAGAATCCGAAGTAATCTCTCGGAGACGCGAACGGGAATCGGGCGATTTTATTCCAGTTGCCACCAGGCACACCATGCAGTATCCATCGACCGTGTGTTCCCCAAAATGCTCCCCCCTGCTCACGATGGTGCAGAATGCCTACTGGAGGTATCTTTTCAACCTTTTTGACCCGCAAACTTGTTCTAGAATGAGCCATGACCATCTTAATTTATATTTCTCAGGACGTTCTCATAGAATGCTTCGGCTGAATCCGTGACCAACCTACGTGCTGCCCGCTTGTCCACTATCGCTTGATTGATGCTCTGGGCTTCCAATCGCAGGCGCGGGTTTTCAATCGCAGCACAGACCGCACCTGCAAGCTGATCAGCATCCGCAGGATCGATCAACTCGCCATTTCGCCCTGGTTCGATCCACTCCCGCAATGATTCGAGATCGCCGACTACTGGGAAACAGCCACACGCGATCGCCTCTAAGAACGAATTTGGTGTGCCATCATGTTCACTGGGCGAAACGACCACATCTGAACATCGATACAACGCTGCCATTTCCACAGCGTTCAGCGTTGGCAGCGAATGCGCATGTTCCCTTATTTGCGGATCCTGCAGCCATTGCTCAGCGCGAGCTTCACCCGCCATGCCCGGCATCAAGAAATGCGTATCGGGATAGGCTGCAAGGATCGGCTTGAGGGCTCGAAAAAACGTGTCATTGCGGACGTAGGCCCGGAACCCGCGTGGGTTAATGACTACCGGGGCCTTCTTCGGGAAATGCTCAATGAGCTCTCGAAGATCCGAGCGTACGGTCAAGTTCAGCGGGTCACCCGGAGAGAAAATGGAGCGATCGATCCCCCCACCACCCGGCAGGACAATCGTAGGAGTTTCCTTGGTCAGCCCCCATTTAAAAGCCAGGCGAACGTCGCGCCTGCAGTCAGCATGCAGTGCATCTGCCCTTCGAACTGCCTTGCGTGTCAATGCGCTCATCCAGGGTGAAGCTTGGGCATGCAGGGTGAAGTCATTGCCCCAGACAGAAAGAACAAAAGGTTCCGTCGGGTTGGCACGCGCGGTGAGCATCCCTTCAAACGGAATGCGAAGCGCGTGGACAAGATCGACGTCTGCTGTGTTCAGGACACGGCGAAGTTTTTGAGCTGCCGTGAGGACGGTGAGTGGGCCCA
>JASFLN010000225.1:0-4153 GCA_050118075.1 Anaerolineales bacterium | reverse complement strand
AATGAATCCCTGGATACGTTTGATCTGGCTTCCGTCCTGCTGCCTTCCAGCAGCCGCTATAATCTGCGAGCCCTTGCCCAGGAGCTTGGCATTCCAGTCCTCGAATCGCACCGCGCCCTTGAGGATGCACAGACGACGCGACAAGTTTTTCTCCGCCTTTATGAAAAGGCATTGACCATCCCGGGTCCGATCCTTGACGAGATCACCCGTCTTGGTCAGGAGATTGAGTGGGGTGCCGGATGGGTATTTGATCAAGCGTACGAAACCCGACGGGCTGAAGGGGAGAATTTCACCCCACTCGCCCAAAGTGATATTGAGCTTTTCCCCGCGCCACCGAAAAAAATCGGTGAACTGAAACCAGCACGTTCGATTGAGCCGATAGATGTGGAAGAATTGTCTGCGGTCTTTGAACCGGGTGGCCGATTCTCTGATTCCTTTGAAGGGTATGAAAATCGCCCTCAACAGATAAGCATGGCCCGTGCGGTCACCCATGCACTGAATGAAAGTAAACACTTGCTTGTTGAAGCGGGGACAGGTACCGGCAAATCCATGGCCTACCTGGCACCCGCCTACGCCTGGGCATCTACAAACGGACAACGCGTCGTGATCTCAACCAACACGCTCAATCTTCAAGATCAATTAATCCATAAAGACATCCCTGACCTGAGCGTTGCACTGGACGAGGATGTCCGTGGTGCAGTGCTCAAGGGACGGGCGAATTACCTTTGCCCACGTCGTTTTGACGCTCTGCGCAGACTCGGCCCGCGCTCCACCGATGAAATGCGTCTCATCGCTAAGCTGCTGCTCTGGTTGGCCGAAGGCGGACCCGGCGATCGCACACAGCTCAACCTGCCGCGCGGTGAATCGATTGTATGGTCTCGCCTGTCCGCAGATTCTGAAGATTGCTCAATGGAAGCCTGTGCGGCACTGGCTGGGGGTCGCTGTCCTTATTACCAAGCCCGGCTGGCCGCCGAACAGGCTCATCTGATCATCGTAAACCATGCGCTCCTGCTTGCTGACATCGCCGTCGGAAGCCGCGTGATCCCAGAATACAACTATTTGATCGTCGATGAAGCCCATCACCTCGAATCGGCAACAACCAACGGTTTGAGCTTCTCGGTGACTGAATCGGAAGTGCAGCGCGTATTCCGTGACTTGGGATCTCGCCAGCGTGGTTTGCTGCGACAGATTCTCGACCTGGCCCGCCGTGAATTGCCCCCAGAAGGTGCTGCCGCCGTAGAAAGGGCCATCAGCGTAATCTCAGACCGAGCCTCGGAATGCACAGAGCACGCACGCTTGCTGTTCGAACGTATTGCCGAGTTCATGCTCAACCAACGTGAGGGAAAAGAGGTCGGACGCTACGGCCAGCAGGTGCGCATCGTTGCATCAACACGCACCCTCCCGGATTGGGAGAAGGTTGAATTCGCCTGGGAGGATCTTCGCGGTCCGTTGGGAACGATGGTCCAAACGCTGGGCACGATGAGCGAGGATCTCGAATCCCTCGTCGAATCGGGTATCGAAGCTGCGGAGAACCTATCCGTCGCGGCGCGCATCGCCCGTCGCTCCCTCGGCGATGTCTATACGAACTTAGAGAGCATGATTTTTGAGCCGGATACTTCCCTGATCTTCTGGATTGAAATCAGCTCCCGCAACGAACGAATTTCCCTGCATGTCGCCCCATTGGAAGCGGGTCCTCTCGTAGAGAAACACTTG
This sequence comes from Anaerolineales bacterium, assembly GCA_050118075.1. Taxonomy (GTDB): domain Bacteria; phylum Chloroflexota; class Anaerolineae; order Anaerolineales; family E44-bin32; genus E44-bin32. Next base: position 2,440 of record JASFLN010000225.1, on the reverse strand, counting down.
TGGTTCCAGAAGGAAGCGGTCATCATGACCTCCGCCACGCTCACGACCGCAGGTGACTTTGATTACATCCGACGACGACTACACGCACACGATGCGGAAGAACTCGCGCTGGGTACTCCCTTCGACCACGAGACCGCCACGCTGCTCTACCTGATCAACGATATCCCGGAACCTTTCGATCGACATCGGTACCAGCATGCCCTCGAAAACGGCCTGCTCGAGCTTTTTAAAGCCACCGGTGGTCGCGCACTCACATTATTCACTTCCTATGCTCATCTGCAGCGCACTGCACAATCGTTGGCGGAGCCGCTCAGCGCGGCAGGTATCTACCTTTATGAACAAAGCAGCGGTGCCTCACGCCACACATTGCTGGAAGGTTTTCGCAGCAGCGAGCGCGCCGTACTCTTCGGGACACGCTCTTTCTGGGAAGGCGTCGATGTTCCCGGTCAAGCGCTATCCGTACTGGCCATCGTGCGTTTGCCATTTGATGTGCCCAGTGATCCGATCATCGCCGCGCGCGCGGAAACCTATGAATCTCCTTTTCAGGAATACACGGTGCCTGAGGCGATCCTGCGTTTCCGGCAAGGCTTTGGCCGCCTGATACGCACACGCTCCGATCGCGGTATTGTGGTGATCTTTGATCGCCGGATCTTGACCAAATCCTATGGGCGAGCCTTTGTGGACTCGCTCCCACGCTGCACCGTGCGATCTGGAAACCTGGCTGGATTGCCAAACGCCGCAGAACGGTGGCTCGGGATCTGAAGCTTCGCACTTTAGGAACCGACCATGATCACATTGACGCACTTAACTCGACGCGGCTATAATCCAATTTGCTGCATCCCGAGTAGAGAATGAGGTATCCGATCTGTGATTGACGTCAACGAACTACGTAGCGGCGTAACCTTTGAACTCGACGGTGAGCTCTTTAAAGTCGTCGAGTATTCCCACCACAAACCTGGCCGCGGTAAGGCCACCATCCGCACACGCGTACGCAACCTACGCACGGACGCGATGTTGGAGAAATCCTTCATCTCGGGGGATAAAGTTCAAGATGTCCGCCTTGATTACCGCCAGTGCCAGTTCCTCTACACAGATGGTGAAATGTATCACTTCATGGACACCGATACCTACGAACAACCAGCCCTCCCTGCAGAAGCGATTGGTGAGGCGGTCAACTATCTCAAGGAAAACATGGAAGTGAAACTCACGTTCTATGGAAATGAACCGCTTGATATTGACTTACCCACGACAGTGGACCTTGAGATCGTGGAAGCAGAGATGGCCGTCAAGGGGGACACTGCCACCGGCGCCACTAAATCCGTGACCACCGAGACAGGTTTGAATGTCCAGGTGCCGCTATTCGTCGAGCAAGGCGACGTGATTCGCGTCGATACACGCTCCGGCGAGTACGTTACCCGCGTCTGATCTAAAGCCCACTCGCGATGATCACCCCCGCAGGCACAGAATGTCCTTTTTATTATGAGGATTTCCATCGCGGCCGTGAACGGCAGGAATGCCGCTTAATCGACCGCACCCCTAACGGTGGAACTTTTACCCCTGATTTATGCGCAAAATGCCCTGTTCCAGCCATTGTTCGTGCCAACGCCTGCCCCAATCTTGTGCTTGAGGCCCGCGTAAAAAAGAACCTTTTTGGACTGATGCGGAGAGTCGATGTCTCCGCCTACTGCACCCGCGCGATGCAGGAGGTCGAAGAACCCCAGATCGGCTGCGGTCAATGCCACCTGGAATTCCCTAACTTTGTCACGCCATCCGAGAACACATGATCCGCACAGTTTTACTCGATCTCGACGATACTTTACTCATTAATTCAATGGACAGCTTTCTCCCGGCTTATTTTCAACGGCTTGGAGCTTATTTATCCGATGTTGCTGACCCCGATCGCATGCTTGCAGCTCTAATGGCTGGAACGCAGGCTATGCTGGCCAATGATGACCCGTCGCAACGTCTCGAGCGGGTTTTTGGCGATATCTTCTATCCGCAGCTTGGTTTGGATCAGCACGCGCTTCAGGAACGCATAGATCATTTTTACACACAGATCTTTCCCGAACTTCAGCCGCTTACCGAAGTGTATCCCGGCGCAAAACAATTTGTTGAACACCTATTCGCCAACGAGTACGAGGTCGTCATCGCCACCAATCCGCTTTTCCCAAGATTGGCAATTGAAGCACGACTGCGCTGGGCTGAGATTCCGGTTGAAGAATGGGATTTTGCCGTCGTCACCTCCCTTGAGAATTTTCACTTTACTAAATCGACTCCAGCGTACTTTACCGAGATCCTTGGGCTGCTCGGCCGGCCTTTATCCGAGGCGGTCATGATCGGAAACGAAATCGGCAATGACCTGGAACCTGCTGAGCTTCTGGGCATCCCCGTCTTTCATCTGCACAATCAGCCCGATCAAAATTATCCAGGGGGTGATTTC
>JASFLN010000224.1:0-4154 GCA_050118075.1 Anaerolineales bacterium | reverse complement strand
CCGTGGAGATCACCCTACCCGAATCACTCTAAATCAGGATCAGATCGGAGAACTGGTCCGCATCGGACAGCAGATTCAAAATAATTTTGGTGCCCCACAGGATATCGAATGGTCCTACCATGACGACAAACTTTACATCCTGCAATCGCGACCGATCACCTCGCTTTTCCCTGTCCCCGAGCTTTCTTTCGATCCCTTGATCGCGTGGATCTCGTTCGGCAGCGTGCAGGGATTGCTCGGTCCAATCACGCCTCTTGGTCGGGAGGGGATCAAGAACGTACTCGTCGGCGCAGCGAGCCTTTTTGGTTCAAGAAGTAGACCCGAAGAGCAATCGATTTTTGAATCAGCCGGTGAGCGGATCTGGATACGCATCAGCGATCTGATACGCAACCCAATGGGCAACCGTATTTTTGAGCCTTTGATGCATTTCATAGAACCGAGTGTGGTGGGTATTCTCGGTCCTCTGCGGGAAGAGCCCGAGTTAGCTGCCGGGAAAGGTCGCTTGAGATTCAAGACGCTCAGACGTGTAATCGGCTTTATGGGGCCGGTGCTGATCCGGGCTATCCAAAACGCTAGCAATCCCGAATCTGCACGCGAGACTTTTGATCGTCAAGTGAATGATTATTTAGCTTCAATCGAGCGCCCAACCGCCAGCGATCGGCTTGAATTACTCTCCAAGTCTCTTCAACTTATGCGCTCCCAGATCCAGAGCGTGTTTCAATTCGTGATCCCGCGTTTTGTGCCGATTCTTGCCCCGGGTATGGCCTCCCTTGTTCTGCTAAGTAAACTATCTGGCGAACGTGGCGATCTGGCACTGGAGATCACTCGCAGCTTACCCAACAACGTCACAACACAAATGGATCTAGCGCTTTGGGAAGTGGCTAAAACGATCAAGTTTGATAAGGGAGCCCTGGCGCTTTTCGAATCCCTGGATGCAAACTCGCTTGCTGATCACTACCTTTCAGGCAGATTCGCCGGCAGCGTTAAAGAAGCGATTGACTCATTTTTAAATCAATACGGCATGCGCGCGGTTGGAGAAATCGATATTGGTCAGACCAGATGGCGGGAAAATCCCGCTCCGGTGTTCGCGACGATCCAGAGTTATCTCCGTCTTGCATCAGAACATGCGCCGGACGTTGTTTTTGCCCGTGGAGAACAATCGGCCGAAGATGCGATTGAAGCCTTAACCCAAAGTGTGCGCGCTGAACCTTTTGGCCGAATCAAAGCACATATCGCTCGCGCCGCCGCGAGGAGGGTGCGAGCCTTGCTTGGCGCTCGTGAAACACCTAAGTTCCTCGCCATCCAGACGATGGGCATCATCCGGGAGGCACTGCTCAGATCTGGAACGTTGTTCGTACAAGCAGGCATCCTCTCTGCGCCTGATGACCTGTTCTTCCTTCACATGCATGAACTTGAGGAGTTAAGCCATGGCAAGCGGCGGGACTGGCAATCATTGATCGAGATACGTCGGGAAGAATACGAACGCGAGAAACGCCGAAGGCTGGTGCCCCGCGTGCTACTGAGCGATGGTCGGGCTTATTACGAAGGTGTCGGTGCTGCTACAGACACAGAGCAGTCCTTCCGTGGCAGCCCGGTTTCTCCTGGTGTGGTTGAAGGGAAGATCCATGTTGTGCTCGATCCCCATAACGTGCAGTTAGAGCCAGGAGAAATTCTTGTTTGTCCAGGGACCGACCCCGCCTGGACCCCTCTTTTCCTCACCGCTGGCGGGTTAATCACTGAGGTCGGTGGGATGATGACCCATGGTTCAGTCGTGGCACGAGAGTACGGTATCCCAGCCGTCGTCGGCGTACATGAAGCCACCACACGGTTGAGGGATGGCCAGAAGATCCGTCTGGATGGCAGTGAAGGCACAATCACGCTACTCGAGTAGCTCACGATCTTGAACAAGCAATACAAGAAAGCATAGGTCAAACCCGCCCTCACCTAACCTGCTGCAACATCCAGCTTGAATGTATTTAATAGATCCCATTCACCAATGTTAGAATGTATCGAGTCATTGTTTTTTCGAGAGCAAGGATCAACCCCGATGATGGTACTGCCATGTTGAACCAATTGTCAGAATTGGAATTACAGCGCCTTAAGCGATGGGAGCGCAGAATGATCGGCTTGTTTATCGCAGCTATGCTTGCGCTGTTGTTAGTGACTGTGTTCAGCCTCGTGTTTCATATTTCGGGCTCGGTGCTTAATTACACATTCATCGGCTTTATCGTCGTCTTCGTTATCCCTGGCGCTCTCATCCAATTCTCCGAGCGCTGCCCTCGCTGTGGAGCGCGTCTGGGTTTTCAAACCCGACTGATCCTTCCCAATGAATGTAAACGTTGCGGTGTCCGTTTGAAAACTAACGCCTAGGACCATCCCCAAACCATTTGACCTCATCTTTCCTGATTCAATCGATCCAAATCACTCAAAGATTGTTTCGTAAGTATTTATAATCTAAGGGTTTCAGAGCATATTGACCGTGGATGAACCCATCCACTGTGCGTATCAACCTGATGGCCACAACCAAAGAAGGGATCTCATGGACATCAAAGTGATTAATTTCAAACAGAAATTTGCTTTAATCGAAGAGCAGTGGTCGCCCCGGATCATCTCACAAATGAATGACTATCACTTTAAACTCGCCCGCATCCAGGGTGAGTTCATCTGGCACAGTCATCCAGAGACAGACGAAGTCTTTATCGTGATCGAGGGAGAAATGCAGATCTACTTTCGCGATCAGGAAGTGAAGCTTTCAAGGGGAGAGATGTGCGTGGTCCCGGCAAGTGTGGAGCATAAACCTGTTGCCGAGCATGAGTGTCAGATCCTGCTTATTGAACCAGCCGGGACGCTCAACACCGGTGACGCAGGCGGTGAACGCACCAAATCCGAAGAAGTATGGATATAGTGTGAAAGATGCGTCACAATTACGTTACGAGCGAGACAAATAGCTAAGTAGCCCTATTGCGGGTGTTGAAATATGCCTGCATTTATGCAATCATGGTCTAATTCGACATCGCTGCATTCAACGCAACAAAAATCGATCCAATTGAGGGTGGGAAGGAGAGTAACCTATGGGTTCACTCGCCGATCTTCTCCTGGCAACCTACGAGGACATCCCCGATATCGTCGCTTCCGACTATCCGTTGGGCTCCTACAAGGGAACGAACGTCGATGGCCTCGACCCCCTGATGCTGCTTGCATTGCATTCGATGCTTGCGCAGTCACCGATCGAGCAGCTGGTTGGAAAATACGAACCGGTGGCGCAAGCCTCGGAGGAGGGCCCCTGGCTAATCAGGATACCGCCCGAACTGCTGATGATTCTCGCAGATATCGCCCCTCACGATATCGATCCCATGGCCGAGAAATGGGTACAAACCGATCAGCTGCGTGGATCAGGTTGGACACAGGATGACATCTACATCTTCCTGGAAGCGCTGATCCTGTATGCTCAGTCCATCGCCGGCAGCGGTAAGGAACTCTTCCTGTGGACATATGGTTAAACCCAATTGAGAGCAAGTCTGGTTACACACCCTCCTGATCACGGTTCGCTAGCGTCAGGCAAAGGTTAAAAGTTCGGTTCACGAAACGATGATTGCCTGTCAAAATAGGTTTAAGCAAACGTGTTTATCGGATGCGCCTGCTATGGACAGGAAGGATGATCTTGGGGAACACGCGCTCAGTTCGTTATCAAGGCGCCATCGTCAAGGATGACCATATCTTGCTCATTCGTTGGCGTGAACAAGAACCGGATCGCAGTTTCTGGATCCTACCGGGTGGCGGGCGTGAGGTAGGTGAAAGCGACCTTGACTGTGTCGTTCGTGAGATACGGGAAGAGACCAACCTGGAGATTGTGGCAGAGCGACTGCTGCTTGAAGAGCCAAGCCACGACGGCGCACAACACTCAACCACCAAAACCTACTTATGTAATTTGATCTCCGGCGAAGCAAGAGCAGGTCACGAGCCGGAAGACCCGCAACCTGAGGGGTACGGCATCGTTGAGGTCCGCTGGTTCGATCTCCATGACGAGAACAATTGGGACGCTTTGCTCCGGAACGATCCAATCACCTACCCACAGCTAAGCAAGCTTCGCTCCATTCTGGGATACCTTTAATCGATTAATTGTCCACAACGAAACCGACCGCCAAAGCTTGGCG
>JASFLN010000223.1:0-4172 GCA_050118075.1 Anaerolineales bacterium | reverse complement strand
GCTGCCCCCCTGCACTCCAGCCACTCGCCAGTAGTAGGTTTCGCAGTCATCCAGCTCAGGCTCAGGCATCAAGTTCGTAGCCGGGATGCCGTATTCTCCTAACAGATTTGTCCCAGAGAATGATGACGACGTCTGCAGGTCAACCAAATAGCCGTCCGGGATGCAGCCCGGGTCACCGGCGCGCCAGTGCAGCCATGGGATGAGCGTGTCAATCGTCTCGCCATCGGCCGGGTACAACAGCTCAGGAGCATCGACCTCGCCCAGATTGGCGCACTCCGGTCCGGTGAAGAACGAACGCTTCGAGCTGGGCGGACCGAAATTGGTCCCCACCCCGGCAAAAACCTCCCACCAGTACTGCATCGCCGGCTCGAGCGTCGGACCGGGCATCCAGGTGGTGCTCGGGTTGCCGGTCCCGCCGTTGAGGCTCGTGTCCGCAAAATCGAAGTCGGTCGACAGATGAATACCATATCCCCCAACTTCACAATCCCCGGGCCAGCTCCACTCTAGAATGGGCAGCAGATCCGGTACGATTTCATACGGGCCTGGCCAGACAAGCACAGGTTGGACCAGCTCCGGCAAGGTGCATAAACAGGCACCGACGGCATCGACAGAAAACTCGCCCACCGTTGACCAGGGGCCATCATCGGTATCGTGGACCGCCGCGACACGCCAGTAGTAATCCGTGCAATCAGAAAGTAAATCCCCTGTCTGCCATGCTTTGAATGGATGATCTGTGCTTCGTACATCAACTTCAAGACTGCTGAAATCAGCCATCTCAGAAACCTGCAGATGATAGCCTTCAGGAGTGCAGCCAGGATCCGAATAGTCCCAGATATAGTTCGGGTCCGTCGTCGAAATTGTGGTTCCACCAACGGGTTCAACCAGATCTGGGGCGATCAGATCCGCCGTCTGGCAGACCGGCCCGACAAAGAACTGCCACTGGTTCGAACCCGGACCCGTATCCGTGCTGTTCTTAGCACTCACACTCCAAAGATAGGCCACCCCTGTTGTGAGATCTGAGGCGGGCGTAAATGTCGTCTCCGAGCTGCCCGTCGGACCACCAAAAGCAGGCGCCGGGGATATGGTTCCGTTGGTCGAGTTTGTGAAGAAATTGATGATGAACTCGTCGGGAGTGCAGTTCTCCTCCGGATAATCCCAGGTCAACGTTGGTCGGAGGTCGCCGACCATGGTCATGTTGAGTGGGGATGTGTTGGAGGGTACGGCCAAGGTTACATCACAAGTTGGGGTACAGCTGGTGATAGTCAATATGACCAAAAAAAGGACGAGGTAATACCACTTTGCTGATTTCACGATTCTCCTCCTACTGCCATATGCCGAGTTCGGGAATATACCTTTATCAGCCGTTCTGTACCTATAACGGAGGAAACCACCGCTTTGTGACATGGATAACGTGCTGACGTCTATCTTGTTACATTAATCACAATCCCGCAACCGATACTCGAGCCCACTTCTCCTTTTGCTGCAATGACCACGGACCCAGTTAGCAATATATGTATCTTCAGCAGAGATGAAGCGTAAAATTCAAATGCTTCACCTCAACCGATAGATGGCAAGCTCTGGCCTCCGATCGACAACAAGTTCAAATGCTGCGGGTGAATTGCCAAGCAGCAGCTGGACCAGCGTGGAGTTGTATTGCTCATTATCAAGCAGAAATACGCCGCCATTCTCGCCATGCAGCAGCAGGTGCAGACCTTCTCTAGATTGAACGTACTCGTAGTGATCCGACCCTGAAGGCGCCAGAATGTCAGCGCTTCCAAGCTGGATCGTTTCTCCCGATCGCTTGGTAAAGATTCCCTTCTCCAAATCCAGCTCCAGAGGCTGCGGGCGATCCACAGGTCTGCCGGCTCGACTCAACTGGTTTTCAAAGTCCCATGATCCATAAGCCTGGATCCATTGCAGTAACGCCACGGCTTCCCACTGAACCGCAAGATACTGTTCACCGGGTACGGGGATGTCATCATCCACGCGCATCTCACCGTCGATCCAACTATCGAGCTGTCCTGGACTCCATTTGCTCCAGGATTCCCATGGCCGGTATGCCTGAGAAGCTGCAAAGCGCATCAGCGCGGCTGAACTCTCTGGATTGGTAGCCCCCAGAACATAACCCAGTGTGAATAAGTATTCACCGTTGTTGCGCCCGCCATCCGCAAAGGTCGGCAGACCGGTGTAGTACTGCGCGGCGTAACCGTAGTCCCACCAGGTCCACAGCATCCCATCCCCATCCGCTTTCAAACTCAATTCATTTAAACCCACAGCGTGTTCCTTGCTTAGCACAGTTTCAATCGGAAAGTGTGTGTATACGCTCTGGACAGTCAAAATCAGTCCGACGAAGACAAGATAGGACAGTCGATTGGACCAGGCCAGGGAAGTTTGCCACTTTGCTTCTATCTTTCTTAGCACGCTGCCGATGGAAGCACACAATCCGAGCATCAGGGCTGGCGTTGCATACATTGCGAAGCGTGTTCCAAGGCGTGGCGACAGCAACCCAAGCAATAGCAATGGAGCAAGAAAGATCGCCAACGGGTACCGATAGAGTATAAAAATGAAGCCTGCCAGTGCCGGGATCCCAAGCCACCATTCAAACGCAGCTCCACCCAGGACCTGGAGCAGATTGATTTTCTGCACCTCTCTTACCGACTGCCCAAGCTCTGGGTAGACAAGCCCCACGGCATCACGGACTGGAGCCTGGAAATACTGGACGATTTTTCCTGACAGATAATCTTCAAACTGGAGCCAGGTAATGAGGCTCAACAGAACCAGGACAAGACTCAGTCCAATAACTGTCACACGGTGTCTTTTGAACGATCGCATCACCCCACTTGAAAGGAGCAGGAGCAATAAAATCCCCAAGGCCAGTCCGAGCCAGCCTGTTGCCAACGGAAGTGCGAAAGCCAGAAGCTCCATAGGAGCTTCTTCCTTCAAAGGACGCTTTCCCAGGACCACAAGCAGCAATAAGGATAGCCACAATGCGATCAAGGCATACGCCGGAATGAATTCATGCCATGGGGAACCAAGCGGGATGAGGACAAGCAGCAAAATGGGCAGGCGAAATATCCAGTGACTGTTCAGAATTCGATCGGATCGTCGAAAGCGATCCACACAGAACCGTTCCAACCACACAGCCAACAGCAAACCGATCAAAAGCGGGAAGAGCATCGTAGCCCAATCCGTGTCGAAGTAACCTAGCCGAGTACGGCCGAAGAACGCTGGAGCAATGGACCCAAAAACTCCCGCTGCGAGCGAAAAAGCAAATCCCGCGCCGAGGTACATGCTCCAGAGCGATATCGGTATTGCGGATAGGGCGGCGAGTACGGCAGGCAGCCAGAAGGCTGCATTCGCGGGGGATGAAGACGAGAACCCGGATAGGATCCCCAGCAGCCGGGACATCGGATGCGCGCTCATCCTGAGCTGTTCATGCGCAGCGCCTGCCGCCCAGGCATAGGCGTCGTGAGTCGCCAGAAGATACTCACCGTCGACACGATGAATGTCTGAATCCCAACGACTTACTTCCACCAAACGAAGTGCGGCGCTGATCGCAAATGCAGCAACACAGACCGCGACGACCTGCCAGATCCCTACTTCGTCAGGAACTTTTGAAGCCATGACTGTACTTTAATCCCAAACGCACTGGCTGAAAAATGAGCAGGGTTACGAAACGAAGCCGATCAAGTCCCAGCCTGAATGCCTCCCCATTAAAATAAGTTAGAGCACGGCGCTGCCGTGTCGATTGGTAGCCACCCTTCCAGCACAGGGCTTGATTTCGGGCGGAAATATGGCTACCCCTTATGTTTTTACTTAACAAAGAAGTAGGGGCGACCGTCCGGCCGCCCCAAGGGGTACGCGAATTATGGTGCAGTATGTTCAGTATCGTGGATTGATTATCCGCAGCCGCCACCCATGGGACCACGTTTAATTTCGAGCTTTAGACGCTCTTCATAATCCAGCTCATAGTGGTCAGGGTCGGGCTCAGAACAATTGTAGCGAGCACCCAGTGCTGCGTCGAACGCGTAGCGCAGCTCATCTTCGCCAACGGGACCCTCCACAGCTTCTATCGGGTCTTCATCTGTTGCGAACGTATCCAGCCATCCGTTCATCCCGCCTTCCAGGATGTAGGCATTGGGAACACTCAAAGCGTTGAGAACCTTCCACGC
>JASFLN010000222.1:0-4180 GCA_050118075.1 Anaerolineales bacterium | reverse complement strand
CACCTTGGCGCGCGAAGTCATGGTCCCCCGCATTGACATTCTGGCGTTCGAAGCGCAAACAACACTGGAGGAAGCGACAGAAACTCTGCTGCAGACCGGTCACTCGCGAGCACCTGTGTTCCGCGAGTCGATCGACAATATCGTCGGTCTTGTTTATATCAAGGACCTATTGGCTTCCTGGCGCGACAACGACCTCAACCACACCGTTGGGGAGCTGCTGCGAGAGGCTTACTTCGTGCCAGAGGCTAAGAAGGTCGACGATCTGCTCGCAGAGATGCAAGCCAAGCGCGTACATATGTCCGTGGTTGTGGATGAATATGGAGGCACAGCGGGCGTGGTGACCATCGAGGATATTGTCGAAGAGATCGTCGGCGAGATCCTGGATGAGTATGACTTTGCGGAGGAGATGCCGTACGAGCAACTTCAGGAGGGTGAGTATATCTTCAGTGGTGGCATTGATGTGGATGATGTCAACCAGATCGCTGGATCACAGATCCCCAAGGAAACAAGCGAGACATTGGGGGGCTACATCTACAGTCAATTGGGCAAGGTCCCTATTCCCGGTGAAGTGGTTGAGGCTGGAGGCCTGCGGCTGGTTGTGGAACAGGTCGTCGGGCGACGTATTCGTAAAGTGCGCGCTATTTTGATAAAAGAGAAGTCTCCGGAGGCGGAGCAAGATGACAATTTCACAGAAACAGAAAACTGAGCTTATCGAGCGTGCGCTTGCGGTGCGGGCGAACGCGCATGCGCCGTATTCTGGATACGCGGTGGGAGCCGCTTTGCTGACCAAGAGCGGAAAAGTGTATGACGCTGTCAACGTCGAAAATGCCTCCTACCCGTTGAGCATGTGCGCGGAGCGCAACGCGATTTTTAAGGCTGTCTCCGAAGGTGAAAAGAATTTTGAGATGATTGCGATCGCATCAGACAATGGCGGTTCCCCCTGTGGAGGCTGTCGACAGGTGATGTCGGAATTCGGCTTGGACACCAAGGTGTTGACGATTGATAAAGATGGACATGTCGTCCTGGACAGCTCAGTGCGTGAGCTTCTACCGGCTGCTTTCCAACCGGAGGATTTATCGGAGGATTGAGGTTGGCAATAGAATTCCACTTTCGATACCGCTCATCGAGCGGTATTTTTTTACATGCGTGTTTGATGTAGGGGATCCTGGGGATAATCAGGTAGAGCTTAAGCGCGACCAGCAGGACACCCCTGAATGTGAGCTTTATCCAGAATATTAACGAAGAGGTGTTGCGCTGATCACGAAGGTCGGTGCGTTGTGGCTGTTTACCCCGTGCAGGTTGAAGCTTGAGGTTAGAGCTTCGTTTGTCGCCTGGCTGAGCAGGGACTCGAGTGACCGAGTGCTCTAATCGCGAATTCCCTACTCCAGATAGGCTTTCGCCTCCCCACTCTCCAAATCCACACGCATACTTTGTCCTCCGTGACCGTGCTGCATGTCATGTCCACGGACGAGCACGGTGAGGACACCCTCGGGGATCTCGATTGTGGCTGAACGCGTAAAGGCTTGCGTGCCATGACCGTGAGTGAGCACGCGTTCGCCCAGCAGATTACCCTGGATATCCCACACCTGCCAGCTATTCGCGTAGGATGGGGCTTCACCATCATCATCATGCAGCAGGGTGACATCAAAACGGTAACGACCATCATCCAAAGGCTCATACTTAACATCGAGTACGTTAGCCTCGCGCAGGTCGAGATCTTGATCGATCACTGCGGTTTCGTTTAGCTTTGTAACTGTCGGACTTGGATGACGAGCAGCTTCAGCATCGGTTTCGACTGCTGCACTGATAGGTGTTGTCGGTGGAGGCGTATTCTTCGGGCTGCATCCAATCAGGAGCAGGACGGTGGTAAAGATCAAGGCAACGACTTTCACGTGATGACCAAACTCAGGCATGCCTATCCTCCATATTATGAGCATAAAAGCCATGTTCATACCCTTAATTGTATCGAAGCCAGCGTGTCGTAGCTCCCGAATGCCGCTGGTATAATCGCTCCATGCAGGATCGGGAGCGCTTGTACCGCGCCGAGGGGGTTGTGTTACGCCATATGAACCTCGGCGAAGCAGATCGACTGCTCACGATATATACGCGTGAGCACGGAAAGCTGCGCCAGATCGCCAAGGGTGTGCGCAGACCCCAGTCGAAGAAAGCCGGACACCTTAATCTGTTTTCGAGGGTGAGCATCCTGGCTGCACGGGGCAGGGAACTGGATGTGATCACTCAGGTCGAGGCGCTGGACACGTATGTCGGTTTACGGAGTGATCTTGATCTCGTCGGGCGCGCCGCATATGCCATCGAACTGGTCGATCAATTCACCGTAGATGGTGAAGCCAGCAGCGGGCTTTACTCCCTGTTGACATCCACGCTGGAACGATTGAGTACGGGCGTGGACCGGATCAGCGCGCTGCGCCACTTTGAGCTGAGATTACTGGATTATGTGGGCTACCGTCCAGAATTGTTTCGCTGCAACCGTTGTGGGGTGGACATCCGTCCCGAGGACCAGTTTTTCTCATACGAGACGGGTGGTGTGTTGTGCCCGAAGTGCGGTCCTGATGAACCATACACGCGTCCCATATCGTTGGCTTCGCTAAAGGTTTTAAGGCACTTTCAACGCAGCAGTTATGAGCATGCCTCGCAGGCTAAGATCCGACCGGCGGTACATAAAGAATTGGACCGGCTTATGGAAGGTTTCTTCAACTACCTGCTTGAGCGCCGGCTGAACAGCCCTGGTTTCTTACGCCGTCTGCGGCAAATTGGTCGCAGGAAAGCGACCAGCGGAGCTGAGATTGACACTCAAGAGAAGGAATGACCTAGGTGGACGATACGAAGACACTGCAATCTGTCATCCTGAAACTTCAGAACTTCTGGGCCGACCAGGGCTGCGTGATCTGGCAGCCCTACCATACGGAAGTCGGAGCGGGGACAATGAACCCTGCTACCTACTTGCGCGTGATCGGTCCCGAGGATTGGTGGGTAGGTTATGTTGAGCCCTCAATTCGTCCGACAGATAGCCGCTATGGCAAGAATCCCAATCGATGGGGCCACTATTACCAATACCAGGTGATCCTCAAGCCAGATCCCGGAGATCCCCAAGAACGCTATCTTGATTCGCTGCTTGCGTTGGGTATTGATCCCTCCCGGCACGATATTCGTTTTGTGGAGGATAACTGGGAGCAGCCGGCGTTAGGGGCGTGGGGACTCGGCTGGGAGGTCTGGCTGGACGGACAGGAAATCACACAGTTCACCTACTTCCAACAAGCAGGCGGCAAGACGCTAGACCCGGTTTCGGTCGAGATAACGTACGGCATTGAGCGAATCGTAATGGCTCTACAGAACGTCGACAGCTTCGTGGACATCGATTGGAACCCATACGTTACCTATGGAGAAGTGAGTCTACAAGCAGAACGAGAACACAGCCGTTACACATTTGAGCAAGCGGATGTTGAGCGACTACGCCAGATGTTTGAGGAGTACGAGGCAGAAGCGAACAATTGTGTCGACGCCGGCTTGGTGTTTCCAGCACATGATTATGTCCTCAAGTGTTCGCACACCTTTAACCTTCTCGACGGCCGCGGAGCAGTCGGTGTAACCGAACGGGCGGCGATGTTCGGGCGTATACGCGAGCTCGCTCGTAAAGTCACCTCGGCGTACTTTGAGGAAAGGGAAGCGGCGGGTTTTCCATTAAAAGGCCGCTGGGAAATTCCTGCGCCTGAGGTTCTAGAAACAGATTTGGGTGCGGCTCCGGAAGCACCGGCGGACTTTCTACTGGAGGTAGGAACAGAAGAGCTGCCACCAACCGACCTGCAGGGGGCCATAGAACAGCTTGAGAGCGTGATCCCGAATCGACTGCAGGAAGAGAGGCTCGGTTTTGAAGCTGTTGAAGTCCTTGGCACGCCGCGCAGACTGGTTGTGTTGGTGCGAGGTCTGGCGGCAAGCCAGCAGGATAAAGTCGGTCTTGAAAAAGGGCCACCCGTTGATCGGGCATTCGACGAAAAGGGCCAACCTACAAAGGCAGCGGTGGGGTTCGCCTCTTCAAAAGGTATCAAGGTAGACGACCTGCAAAAACAAGAGATGGATGGCGGTCATTATGTGGTCGCTGAGGTCCGTGAGAAGGGTGAAGCTGCGGATGAGGTTCTCGGCAAGGTCGTGCCTGAGCTCCTGG
>JASFLN010000221.1:0-4195 GCA_050118075.1 Anaerolineales bacterium | reverse complement strand
GCATTACACAGAGTTTCTGGCTGATCGGATCGACGCCCTGAGAGAACTCTTCGTAAACGAAATTAACGCGCGGGTCACTTACCACGATCCGTGCTACCTGGGACGCGTGAATGGAGTCTACGATGCTCCCCGTCAATTACTGCTTGAAATCCCGGGGCTCGAGGTGCTTGAAATGGCCCATCATCGCGAGACGAGCCTCTGCTGTGGTGGAGGTGGTGGTGGGATGTGGCTGGACGGTTTCCAATGGGAGAAAGCCCACACCCGGCTCTCCGAATGGCGGATCCAGGAGGCGCTTGAAGCTACAGGTTCCACCATCGAGTTCTGCGGTGCCTACCCAGAGAGGAAGAAAAGGAGAAAGCGGTTTGGGTCGGAAGAAGAGCAGCAGGTGGGAGTGGACATCTTAGCCCTAGCCTGCCCGTATGAAGCTCCCAGGTTTGAAGATGCGGCTAAGACTGTAGAAGGGGCTGACACGTTGGTTGTCGAGGATATCTCTGAGTTGCTTAGCCAGGCGATGGGAATTTGAGGAGGGCGTGATGGATATCGTCGTACCTATTCGACTTGTACCCGATCTGGTTGAGGAGATCGATATTGCTGAAGATGAACGCAGCCTGGATCATACTTTTATGCGCATGATGATCAGCGAATTCGACGACCATGCGATCGAGGAGGCGATCATTCTGAAGGAATCGACAGGAGGGACAGTCACCATTCTGGGTTTCGAATCCGAAGAACTTGATGATGTACTCTTTACTGCGTCTGCCAAGGGCGCCGATCAATTGATGCGGATCTCTGCAGGCGATGTCGAGGGGATGAACAACCACACATACGCTAAATTGGTGTATGAGCAGATCCTTGAATTGGACGTCGATTTGGTTTTGACCGGTGTATCTGCGCACGATCAATTTGATGGGGCACTGGGTGCTTTGCTCGCTGAAGCACTTGGATGGCCATACCTCGGCTACATCTCCTCGGTTGAACTGAGCGAGGGTGTTTGTATCGTTTCGAAGGAGTTTCCCGGTGGATTAATCGGCAAGTATGAAGTTCAATTACCGGCTGTGCTGGGCATTCAAGCGGCCGAAAATCCGCCGCAGTACGTTGCGATCAGCAAGATCCGTCAGGCTATGAAGAGTTCCCAGATCGAATCGATCGATATCGACCAGATGGAATCTGTGGCCGGGGTTGAAGTCGCAAGGCTCTTCAAACCTGAAGCAGAGGAGCAGGCGGAGATGCTGCAAGGGGATGAAGCAGAGGTGGCGGAAAAATTGCTCGCCCTGTTCCGAGAGCATGGCGTGCTTTAATCGAGTGATCCAGTAATGAGGGAGTCGCTGTGATGAGTGACGAGATTTATGTATTGATCGAGCATATTCACGGGAGCTTGTTGGATATCAGTCGGCTTCTCCTATCAGCAGCCCATGAGTTGGCGGAACCATCAGATGGGCAAGTGACTGCAATCGTGATCGGGAGTGATGATACAGACCTGATCGGGGAGATCGTTGCCGACAAACTCCTGGTCTTCGATCGGGAGGATTTGAAGGACTTCCTGCCAGATAACTATGTTCGTGTTCTGGCGGATCTCATTGAGAAAGCGCCACCAAGGTTGATGATCATGGGAGAAACATCAATCGGCGCCGACCTCGCCGGCAAACTTTCAGCGAAAGCCGGGCTGCCGATCATCGGGAATTGCCGAAAGCTAGAGGGCGGGTTGGATAAGCCCAGCTATACGAGCGCCATCTGCGGCGGCAAAATCCTTGTATCTGGTCCGCTGCCAGATGAGACTTCGCTGGTATGCATGATCCCAGGTGAATATCAGGTTGACGACCTCGGTGAGGCGGGGGAGATGGTTGTTGAGAAGCCTGACATTCCATCACTTGAAGACAGCCCGATCCGACTGCGTGAATATCTCGAACCCGAGGTCGGGGCGGTAGATATCACCAGAGAGCCGGTCCTTGTTGCTGTTGGGCGCGGGATCCAGCGGGAAGATAACCTTGAGCTTGCTCAAGAACTTGCCGGATTGATGCATGCTCAGATTTGTGCTTCAAGACCAGTCGTGGATCAAGGCTGGATACCCACTTCGCAAATGGTCGGCAAATCAGGAAAAGTGGTCAAGCCTAATTTATACCTTGCGTTGGGCATCAGCGGTGCCCCTGAGCATGTGGAGGGTATGTCGGAAAGCGATTTGATCGTGGCAGTCAATACAGATCCAGGTGCCCCGATTTTCGACGTCGCCGATTACGGTGTCGAAATGGATCTTCTGGATCTCCTTCCGGAGATGATTGAGAGAATCCAGGCAGCTTGAGTTAGGAGTGTATATGTCCTACCCACAGATAAAAACGCTCCTCGTCTTGATTGGCATGGCGGTTTCCTTCGGATACTTTGCATGGAAGCTCTACCAGATGATCTGGCTGCGCCTGCGGCAGGGCCGTGCAGGCGGGCCTGTGGACCAGTGGACCCGCCGGTTACAAGGCTTGGTGGAGTATGTCGCTGCTCAGAAACGACTATTCCGATTCCTGCTCCCCGGAACGGCGCATTTTTTCATCTTCTGGGGCTTTATCATCCTTTCGTTGACGATCATCCAGGCGATAATCGAAGGTGTCACCGCCGCCTTTGCCCCGGAGATGGTTATTCCATTCCTGGGGACATTTGGACCGCTGGCTTTGCTTCAGGATATCCTGGCGGTTTGTGTCACCATTGCAGTGGTGTACGATCTTTATGTGCGCATTGCCCTGGATCCTGAACGCTATAAAGGCAGTCACAGGAGTGAGGGTATTCGCGTACTTTTATATATCTTCACGATCATGTTCAGCTTGATCATCATGAACGCTTCCCGCATCCAGCAAGGCGAAGATCTCCTTGCTGCATGGCGACCAATTTCAAATCTTGCAGCCGGGTTGATGGCGAATTTAAGTGAACCAGCGCTGGTTGTTGTTGAGGAAGCTGCATACTGGATTCACCTTGTCATCGTGTTCATCTTCCTGACAGAATTACCAGGCGGGAAGCACTTTCATGTTGTCACATCAATTCCCGGAATCTTCTTGCGCAACCTGGACCCTCCCGGTCGTTTACCGCCGGCTCCTGAGTTCGATCGCGATGTTGGCGTTCGAACGATAAACCAATTCACACGGCGCCAGTTGTTGGATTTATACAACTGTACGGAATGTGGGCGCTGTCAGGAATACTGCCCAGCGTATACAGCCGGAATGGAGCTTTCACCCAAGCTGCTGATCATGGGCTTGCGTGATGAACTGCTTGGGATGGAAGTTGTTCCGGTGAGTAATCCCGGCCGAGCAGTAGTTCCCAGAGGTGACATCGTAGGTTCGGCGATCAGTGAAGCCGCCGTCTGGGCTTGCACGACCTGCTATGCATGTGATCAGGAATGCCCGCTGCTGGTCGAGCATGTAGCTCCTATTGTGGATCTGCGGCGACATTTGGTCATGGATGGGCGCATGGATGATCAGCTTCAAGATGCACTTGGGAATCTTGGGCGCTATGGTAACTCTTTCGGGCAGTCGGAGAGAGCACGTGCCAAGTGGACGCGCGGGCTTGATTTTAAAATCAAGGATGCCCGGAGAGAGCCGGTCCAGGTCTTATGGTTTCTTGGAGATTACGCCTCATACAGCCCAGCGTTAAGCGAGATTACCATTAAGACCGCTGAGATCATGCAGGCGGCAGGTCTGGATTTCGGGATTTTGTATGATGGTGAGCGCAACTCTGGCAACGATGTCCGCAGGGTCGGCGAAGAAGGATTGTTTGAAATGTTGGTTGAAGAGAACCAGCGTGCCATTGACCGCTCCGGCTGCACAACAATCGTGACTACCGACCCACACTCCTACAACGCCCTGAAGCACGAGTACCCATTGTCCGAAAATGGCCACCGCGTGATTCATTTTGCTGAGTTGATCGACGAGCTCATATTGAGGGGTGCGCTGCGGCCAAATGTCAAATTAAACTGCCGGGTGACCTATCATGACCCGTGCTACCTGGGTCGGTACAATAACGTGTATGATGCACCCAGACGGGTACTGGCGACGCTGGGATGCGAGCTTGTCGAGATGAAGCATCACCATGATCGGGCTATTTGCTGTGGCGCCGGCGGAGGGCGTATCTGGATGGATGAGGGGGAAGTCAGCGAACGCCCAAGTGAACGGCGCATCAGAGAAGCACTCGATCTACCCGGTATTGATATCTTTGTCGTGAC
>JASFLN010000220.1:0-4210 GCA_050118075.1 Anaerolineales bacterium | reverse complement strand
CTTGTCAAGAGATACACTGTGTTGGGACCTTCTTCCAGAAGTTCAGCCACCTCACCTTCGATCTGGTTCAGCGGGACATGCCGTGCATCCTGTAGGTGGAAGAGGTTGAAATCGTTCTCCGAGCGCACGTCCAGGATGACCAACTTCAATTGATGGTCGTGCATGATGCTCAGAACCTCACCCGGCTGCAGCTGCGCCTCATGGTTTGCAAGCTCAGCTTGCTTCTCGGGCGCGATCCTCGCCCAGCGATCCTCAACGGTGGGCTGTCCGATAAGCATGACCGCGAACGCCGCAGCGAGCACCACACCAGCGCCGACGTACCTTAGGCGCGAAGCTTTGGAAGGATCTTTACCACCAAAAATGCGCTCCAACTGTTCGCCACCCCAGAACATAAACAGCGCCATGAGCACAACACCTACCACAACCCAACCGGTGGGGATGCCAAAGAGTTCATCCAATGTGAAGCGCCCCATATAGGATGAGTTCCAGAAGACATCATAGAGCTGCACGGTCTCACCGAACACCAGGATGCCAAACGCGGTACCCAGTGCGAAGAGAAGGCCATCCAATTTGAAGGTCGCCGCCGATACCAGTGATGTGCCTGGACAAAAGCCACCGACGATGAAACCAACGCCCATGATCAAGCCGCCCACGATACCTGGCCACAGGTAGGTGGGGTTGATCCAGATCAAATTGAGATCCAATATGCCAAGCGCGGAGGCGCCGTAGATCAACACCATACCCACGATGATGCCGGTGAACATGACCTTTAAGACCGTTAGATCCTTGAAATAGAACTGTCCGGCTAATTTCTCGGAGTTGCCGAAACCAGCTATCTCCAAAACAAACCCGAATGCAAAACCGATCAGGAGATAGATCAAATAGGTGCCGACTGAACCAAAAAGGCTTTCTAAGTGAAGAGGAAAAGATGCCATCGTCTCGCTCCTAGTTCCACAGCCTGCGCACGAAATAAGCAAGTGCATAGGCGCTGCCGAAAATCGCGAACATCAGTGCCCACGATCCGACCGACAGCGTGGCCCCACCCGAGAGTGCCTGACCAGAGGTGCAGCCGCGTGCGAAGCGCGCTCCGTAGCCCATGATCGCGCCGCCAGCAAAAGCCATCAGCAGGCGGGTGCGCCTTGAGATCTGAGGTCCCTTGCCCACCTCAACCTTCAAACGGCCGTTGATCCATCCGGATACAAAACCACCCAGGATCACCCCGAAGACGACCAGCACAATCCAGCTGTCGAGCGGGTTCAAAGTGCCGCCAGCCATATCGATCAGGTAAGGGGTGCGGTCTACGTGGCCCGGGAATAACAGATCTTCAAAGAAAACCATGATGCGGTTAACACCGCCTGAAGCCCCAAGCCCATTGCCGGAGAGCAGGAACGATGTGAACATGACCACACCAAGGAGTGCGCCAGCCAGATAGGGATTGACATAGTTCTTGCGTTCTCGGCTCATTAAAAGCGCCTTCAGGCCACCCTTCTCTTCCGAGTTTGTCGTTGCGGTCATACTTCCTCCTCGTCATCCGAGTGCGGATGTTTCTCGATCTCATCCCAACCGTCCATCATCGCTTTAATGGCGGTGAGTGGTTTGTTTCCAGTCGTCGTCAAATACACATGCAGCACGATGAAAGCGGCGAACAGCCATGCGATCAGCGAATGGAAAGGTGCCAGAAACGGCAACCCGCCCAATGCATCGGCGATCTGCGGCCACTGCTGCGCGCCCCACATCAATGCACCGGTGATCACCTGCAGTGGCAGGAGCACATTCAGGATGCTGAAGTAGGTAATTTGCTGCAGTGGGTTCAATTTCTTGACCGGCGTCTTCTCAAACGGGTGTGGATCACCCTTGAAGATGCCGCCCAGATAGTACTTGGCCTGCGTGATGGCTTGATCAAAGAATCCGTATGGACGGGGGATAAACTGACGGATCTCTCCGCTGGCGAGATGGTAGAACAACGCCAGTCCGGCATTGACAACCAGGATCGCCGCCAGGATGTTGTGGACAAGAACCACATACTTGAAACTGAAGATCCCAAAAACATCTGGCCTGTGGATGATCAAACCGGTGAAGAGCAGCCCGACAATGGTGATCGTTTGCAGCCAGTGCCATAAGCGTTCGTATATGCCGTACATATACACACGCTCGGTATCTTGCTCGCCGGGTTTGCTACGCGCTGCGTTGTAAACACGGATCCCCCCGTGCACGCTCACCCCTAACAGCACACCAAGAAATGCAAAGCCACCAAACAAATCAACCCATCTCACCGCATTCAGACCCAGCACATACAAATCCTGCGCTTTCGTGTCTGGCTTGAAATGTAAACCTCCGTCATCCGTGCGGAAGAACTCCCCTGCCGGCAGCGTATTGCTGTCACCGACGAACTGCGGTGCGGTTCCACCGGGAAGATGCTTTGCGATCTGGAAACTCCTTGTGATGCGTGAGTCCTGGCTGTGGCAGCTTTCACACTCGCTCACAGCCCATTCACCGGTGGCCACGGTGTGATTGATGCTGTAGGGTTGAATTTCTCCCTGGATTCGGACCTGTTCTAACCCGAGCGCCTCAAGCTTGTTCTTGATCAAATCAACCTTGCTCTCGGTATCGATGAGCAACTCGCTTTTAATCAATTGGCCATCACCATCGACATCGAAGGCTTCGATAACATCGCGAGAGTATTGGCCACCCGAAAGGTAAACCGACTCGAGGTCCATGAGCCTCACAGGACGCGCAGGATCACCATGCACCCAGTAAAACGTCGTCACGAGGTTGAATGGTGCTAACTGCGTCTCATCGTCGATGTCCTCTTTGGGCAGCAGCACCGGTTCAAACCCGGTGATCAAGGCACCGGCTGAGCTCGGGTCACCTTCGATCCCCCGACAGGCATTCACACCGGTGCTTTCCGTCGTGATCACCGTCCAGTCGTACTGCATCAACGCATTGGAGTACATCTCGGGGATGTGGCACGTCTCACAGCTCAGCGCCTCGATGTGTCGTCCCTTATAGGGCAGCCAATCATGCGTCGTCTCGATGCTGTGACAAGAGTCACAGCGGCGCATCGTGTCTCTTAACTGCGGCGCCACGGTGTTGTGAGCACTCTGGCCGCGTGCAAATTGGTGCAGCGGCTGGTACAGGTATTCTCCCAGATCCAACCTGCGCGGGTCAAAGAGCAGGTGATCCGGCCGACTCTCTTCGGATTCCTGGGCGTAGACCGGATTGTTCAAAGAGTAGTGACAATCCGTACACGATACCAGGCGATCGGCATGGATGTCCCACGGTCGCGTAAGCGACTCTTTTTGATCCAGATTCATGCCCGTATCGGAGAGACGCTGAGGGGATATGATCTGACCGGTCGTGACCGTGCGCAGGCTCGCAGGATTGCAGCCTGAAATGGTCAGCGGCTCGGACAGGTTATCGTGCACGAGTCCGTGGCAGGCTGCGCAGTTTTCATTATCCGGATCCTGGACAGCCAGGGCTTCTTTCTTCACATTACCCTGCTCGTCAAACGCCTCTGTATTCCATTGATAGTCTTCACCGGTCCTGCTGACCACACCTGTCCCGAGCAGTGTGGCGGTATTTGCCCATCCGAATGCGCCTGAATGAAGCGCTTCGTTACGGGCTTCGTTATCCGGCGTATCGGTGTGGCATAGGAAGCAGTTCATCTCCACGACACCGGATTCTTCCCAATTCCAGGGAATCATCTCCCCGGTCTCCGGATCCAGCAGATTCGTCTGTGGATCCCCTGGTACGTTTTCCAATTCAGTGAGTGGGGTCCCATCCGGGGCAAAGGCTGCCGGACCACCACCGACGTGACGGGGTCCATAGGTCATGATCCATCCCGGTGTGCCGAGATCCATGATCTCGTCTCCCTGTGGCGTGAGATAGCGGTACGCGATGGGTGACCAGCGCCCAAAAAGACCCGGGCTTGTATCCCAGGCCCGGCTGCCAGGCAGTTCGCCGGCATCCGCTAGATCTTGAATGCCCTGGCTGGAGTGATAGCTGTGAGCCTGAATGAACTCTGTGTCGTGACATGAACCACAGGTTTCCATCGTAGACACAGCAGCACCTGAGTCAAGCACGTTCTGTCCCTCTTGATCGAGCAGCGGGAAGAGCGGGTGCAGCGGTGAAGCCTGGGTGTTTAAGCTCGGAGCTCCACTCGCATTGACGTTCAGAAGGGTAAAAGCAGCTCCAACGATCAGCAGCGCCG
>JASFLN010000219.1:0-4230 GCA_050118075.1 Anaerolineales bacterium | reverse complement strand
TCCATATTCCTGGAGGTGCTTCTGCCCGAGATGGTGCGTGTTGAGCCTGGTGAGTTCTTGATGGGATCCGATGAAGGCCTCCCCAAGGAAACTCCGCTGCATAAGGTTACGATCACTCGCCCTTTCTCGATCGGCCAGTATCCGGTAACGAACAAAGAATTTTCGCAGTTGTGCCAGGTTACAAAGAAATGTAGTTTCCCCGATGACTCCCTACCCGTCACCGGTGTTGACTGGTACCAGGCTGTCGAGTATTGCAACTGGATCAGTGAGTGTGCGGGTTTAACCCCTTGCTACTCAGGGAAAGGCAAATTTACCAAGTGCGACTTCTCTACGGATGGTTTTCGCCTACCCACAGAAGCAGAGTGGGAATTCGCTGCAAGAGGCGGGAACGTGAGCAAAGGTTTTCTTTACGCGGGTAGTGATGAACCCGATGATGTTGCGTGGTACACAGAAAACTCAGAGGGAAAGCCACATCCTGTTGGCGAGAAGCTATCGAATGAGCTTGGTATCTATGATATGAGCGGTAACGCTTGGGAATGGTGCTGGGATTGGTTTGACGAAGGCTACTATGACGGTTCTCCTGAGATGGATCCACAAGGGCCTGAAAATCCTCCTGGTGGGCCAATGCCTTCGAAATCGCGCCGAAGCGGCAGTTACCTGGAGGATGCACACTATATCCGCGTGACATTTCGAAGTTCAGACGATGTTAGCTACGCTGGTGGGAATGGTTTTCGTGTTGTTCAGACTTTGCAATGAAGCAAGTCTGATTTTCATTTCTCGACCCATCAGGTGACCGCTTTACCCTTTGCATGATAGTTCTGTATCGGTCTTCATAATCCTCACACACTTCCTACTCATTTCTTTGACAATTCCTGATTAAGATTTCAACAGTTTGTTCAATGCATCAGGAGGAGTCAATGACAATTTCAGCCAAAACACGCTTGAATTGGGTCCTGGACGCGGCCGTATTTCTTGGGGCTGTTGCTGCAGGATTGTCAGGCATATATTTTTTGTATTTCCCCTCGGGAGGCTATCAGGGCGGCCGAAATCCTGCCTACGGCATGACCCTTTTGTTCGAGCGCCATACATGGAGCAATCTACATGTCTGGGGTGGTATCGCGATGATCCTCGCCGTGGTGATCCACCTCACGTATCACTGGTATTGGGTTCGGAGTATGACCACCAGAATGCTCAAGAGCCTGATGGAGCGTGGCAGTGGCTTCTCCCGGGGTGGCAAAATCAACCTGCTGATCAACCTGTTTATTGGTCTGAGTTTTCTGGTGGTGTCGCTTAGCGGTGTGTATTTCCTTTTCCTGGAAGCAGGAGGTTATCGGGGTGGTGTCAATTCGACCTGGGATCCAGGATTTATCTTCACACGCATAACGTGGGACTTGATCCACACCTGGTCTGGCGTGGCGCTTATCTTGGCGGCCATGCTGCACATCGTGATCCATTGGCGCTGGATCCGCAACGTGACGATCCGTTTCCTTGGATCACTGGTGGGGCCCTTCCGTGTTGATCGGAGCTTGCGTCATGAATCGCAGCGGGTTCGTTCCTGATCGTTAAATCTGAAAATTATTAATAGAGAGGTAAAAAACTCATGTTGAAGAAAATCGCACTTTGGGTAGTTTTTGTAGGGCTCGTAGCGGTGTTGGTCGTCGGCGCGATCAACCGTACGAATTCGAAAGTGACAAATCTGGAACCAGGCGGCAATCAAGGGCGTGGTCAGGTAGCCGCCCAGCATGAAGTGAATGCTGTCTCACCGGGTGCCAACGGGCGGAACCGGACTGAGCGTTCCACGCGAGCCAGTCTCGAACCGTTGGCGTCAAACGGGTTGAATGAAAAAGATTGGATTCAGATCACAGGAAATGTGATTGATGTGAATGCGGACTCGCTGACCATTGCTCAGGGAGATGGCTCACAGCTGGTGGTTGAGGGCCGAGCATGGCGCTTTGCCCTTGAATCAGGCTTAAATACCGAGATCGGGCATCTTTTGAGGGTGACCGGGTTTTATGAAGATGGTGAGTTCAAACCCGCAAGCTTGGAAGATCTCAGCAGCGGACAAGCGTTCCTGCTGCGCACGGACTCTGGTCAGCCGCTTTGGAGCGGTCGTGGGGGTAGGAATACCTAAAAACTGATGAATGGCGATCGTTCTGGACAGCACTTCGAGAAGAAGTGCTGTCCAGCTTAATGGGGGTCAACTCAGAGGTATTTGGTATCTTGCGAGTGGGATTAGATTGCTGTTGATGGGTGAAGCCAATTAACTCATCGAGATCCAAATTGTATGTGTCTTTTGTTCGGTGTCGAAGATCACTCGACTCACCTCAAAATTCGACCTATACTACTTGTAACTTGATTTCTGGTTGCAAGGAGCAGCCTGTCGCAATGGGGAGGGGGATACAGGTAAGAGCTACCTGTATCGATTGCACACAAATGCGGTCCATCACGATGTGACCGTCGCTGATTCCACCGGGATCACACATTAACTTCTCTGAACACCGCACCTCCGCTTCACCATACTAAGATCCACACCCTGTCACATCCTCAAAACCGCAGTCGCGTCTGAAGGAGGACGGCGACTCACGGATTCTTGCATTAATTAGCACTCAACGGGAGGGCGATCCTGAAACATCCCGGCATCCTCCCGCATCATGAACTGTGGTCATCTGAGCTGCGCAGGAGCGGTCGCCATGACAGAAGATCGGGTCTTCCCCGGGAATCCTGAACCCGCCGCCGTATTGGTCGTGGGGGGTGGGATTGGTGGGATGCGTACGGCTTTGGATCTCGCTGACTCGGGCTTGAAGGTCTTCCTGATCGAAAAGACACCCTGTCTGGGCGGACGTGTAGCGCAGTTGGGTTACATGTTCCCGCAGCACGATTGTATTCTCTGCCGCGGAACCCCCGACCATGGTTATGGGTGTACCAGGCCTTCCATCTCGCCTGCTTATATCCAGCATAACCGTCATCCGAATATTGAGTTTCTGACCCAGACCCATCTTGTGGGGGTTCAGGGACAGGCTGGGGATTTCACGGTCTCACTGCGCATGGAGCCGCGCTATGTCCTTGCTGACCGCTGCATCAACTGTGGCCGCTGCGCGGCAGCCTGTCCAATTGAGCTTCCAGACGAATACCAGCAGAGCCTGACCAAACGAAGAGCGGCCTACAAAGTCTCCGCGCGGGCGATCCCGGACGCTTTTTTGATTGACTACGGTCCATACTGCGAGGGCTGCGGAAAGTGTGTTGACGTCTGCCCTACAGATGCTATCGATCTGAACCAGCAACCGCGCTTGATCAGCGCCAACGTGGGGGCGATCGTGCTGGCGATCGGATTCGAGGCGTTCAACCCCTCAGAACTTGGCGAGCTTGGATATGGTCGGTTTCCCAATGTGTTGCAGGCGATGGAATATGAGCGCCTGGCGAGCCGTTCGGGGCCTACCGAAGGTATGGTTGTGCGCCCCTCTGACAGCCGTCATCCGAAATCGATCGCCTGGCTTCAGTGTGTGGGCTCGAGATCTAAGGAGATCCCCTTCTGCTCTTCGATCTGCTGCATGTACGCCACGAAAGAAGCCATACTCGCCAAACAGCGGCTCGGCGAAGATTTAGACTGCACCATATTTATCATGGACGAGCGCGCCTTCAATAAAGAGCATTCCAAGTATTTCGCTGCCGCAAGGGAGCGGTATGGCATCGAGTACATTAACTGCCGCGTTTCTGAGATTCATGAAGATCCTGAATCACACGATTTAAAGCTGCGTTACGTGGACGATAGCGGCCGACCGGTAACCGATTTGTTTGAGCTTGTCGTGCTGGCAACCGGTCTTCAACCGCCGCACACGGCCAGCCATCTCGCACACATGCTCGAGATCGAACTGAACGAATATGGCTTCTGTGCAACGGATAAATTTATGCCGTTGCAAACCTCCCGCCCCGGTGTTTTTGTTTGCGGCGCATTCTCCTCACCGAAGGAGATCATCGAAACCGTCATCGATGCAAGTGGGGCTGCAGCCGAGGTGATGCGCCTGCTCAACGAACGGTTAAACACACATCAAGTCAGCAAAGCACTGCCATTTTTGTCCAGAAACAACCTCCCGGAGGAGAAAGACGTTTCAGATGAAGCCCCCCGGATAGGATTTTTTGGCTGCTCCTGTGGGACGACCCTGAGTGAGGTGCTGGACCTCTCCAGGTTGACACGACGCATCGCCGAATGGGAAGGCGTCGATTATGCCACAG
>JASFLN010000218.1:0-4235 GCA_050118075.1 Anaerolineales bacterium | reverse complement strand
GCGAAGCTCCTGCACCCGGCGAACAAACTCACGGGCAAGCCCCTCAAGCCTCAACTTCTCCGTAAGTTCCGTATCCAGCGCGGCAACATATGCTCCCTCGGCAATCGCAGCAAAACCTTCGTGGGCTTCGACACGGACTTCAACCTCATCCGGTAGCAGGATCAGTTTTTCACCCTCGACTTCAACCTCGATCGTTTCTCCGCCAATCAACCGCTCGGCCGCTTTTTCAGGATCCAGATGGCCGACCGCTTCACGGATTGCCGGATACTTTGCCCCATATTTCTGTCCCAACTGCTTCGGCAGCGCTTTTAACTGGTATTCAATGGCTTCCGTCGCTGTGTCCAGCAGACGGACTTTCTTAACATTCAACTCATCCCTGATGAGCTCATCATACTTGCGGATCGTCTCTTCTTGTTGTGAGTCCGGCACTCTGAATGCTGCCTCTGCAAGCGGTTGTCTCAGTTTACGGTTGACAGAGTTGCGCGCTGCGTGCCCCATCGAGACGAGTGACTGTACGAGAGCCATCTCTTCGATTAGTGTCTGATCGCGCCACTCATCCACCGGCTCCGGCCAGGGGCAGTGATGGATCGATTCGGGCGCACTTTCATCTAGCTGTCGGACCAAGTTTTGATACATGCTCTCCACCACGAATGGCGTAAAAGGAGCGAGCAATCGCGTCATGTTTTGCAGCACCTCGTAAAGCGTTGCGTAGGCGGCATGCTTGTCTGCGTCAGCCGCCTCGTCGACCCCAGCTTTAGCCCAGAAACGCCTTCGGCTCCGCCGCAGGTACCAATTGGATAAGTCATCGATATAGGCTTCGATCGCTTCCGTCGCTCGGTCGGGCTCATAATCCTCCAGCCGACGGGTCACCTCATCAATCAGCTGATTTAGGCGGGCGAGGATCCAGCGATCGAGTTCCGAATAGGTCGGTTTACCCTCTGGAACTGGCTGCCAACCATCGATATTTGCGTAGGTCACAAAAAACGCATACACATTCCATAATGGAATCAGGAAGCGCCGACGAGCTTCGTCCGCACGATGGTAGCCGAACATCAAGTCCTTCTCAGGTTTGTGATTGATGTACAACCAGCGCATCACATCGACACCCATCTCATCGGCAGCTTCGTTGAACTCGATCATGTTTCCCCAGGACTTGTGCATCGGCTGCCCTTCTTCATCAAGCAGCGTAGCGTATGTGA
The DNA here is from genome assembly GCA_050118075.1 of Anaerolineales bacterium. Classification (GTDB taxonomy): domain Bacteria; phylum Chloroflexota; class Anaerolineae; order Anaerolineales; family E44-bin32; genus E44-bin32. The sequence continues at coordinate 3,036 of JASFLN010000218.1, read as the reverse complement.
AGACATGCTTGAAGGGCGCACGACGTTCGAGGATCGTGCTCATGGCGATCAAACTGTAGAACCAGTTGCGGAATTGACCGGGGAACGATTCGCTGATCAAGTCTGCGGGGAACCACTTCTCCCAATAGGACTTATCGCTGTTGTAGCGCAGCGTGCTCATGGCTACGATGCCCGCATCCAGCCATGGATTTCCCACGTCAGGTATACGGCCGACCACCTCGCCACAATTGCTGCAGGCGATTTTGACCGCATCGATATACGGCCGATGAGGTGAGTGACCCTCAAACTCTTCCCAGCCTTCAACTGCTCGCTCCTGAAGTTCTTCTTTGGAACCGATGACATCAAAGTTGCCACAGGACTCACATTCCCAGATCGGCAGAGCCAGACCATAGTAGCGTTTCTTGGAGATCATCCAATCATGCATGTTACGCAGCCAGTCGAGCTCCCGCTCGAGTCCGAAGGAAGGATGCCACTGGGTTTGTTCTTTAACCACCTCCATCATTTGATAGCGAAGGTTAGCTTGCTTCTCTTCCTCCGTTACATTCTCGTAGGGCTTATCCAGCTGCTTCCCCATCGAGATATACCACTCATCGACCAGGTGGAAAACGAGCTCTTCCCGACAGCGCCAGCAAACCGGGTAGCGGTGTGTGTAATCCTCGACTTTGTAGCGCAAGCCTTTTTCAGCAAGATTCTTGAAGATCGGTTCAGCGACCTCTTTAACCTGCAACCCACTTAACCAGTCGAATCCTTCGATGAAGTATCCATCGCCGTTCAGTGGCGCGATCACCGGCAGGTCGTTTTCTTTACTGAGTTGAAAGTCCTCCGCCCCACAACCGGGGGCGATATGAACGATCCCGGTCCCTTCATCCTCTCCGACTTCTTCCCACAAAATGACCCGATGGGCTTCGGGTCCACCCAGAGCCTGCTGGGTCGGCAGCTCATCAAAGGGTCCCTTGTAGCGCCAACCTTCCATCTCGGAGCCCTTAAGCGTTTCGACGATTTCATGCTCACCTTTGAGCATATGCAGTGTGCCGCGACTTAAATAGAAGAACTCATCACCCTGACGGACTTTCACGTACTCCAAATCAGGCCCGACCGCTGCAGCCACGTTGCTGGTAAGCGTCCAAGGCGTGGTTGTCCATACAAGCAAACTCTCTTTTTCTCGATCCAAAAGTGGAAAGCGAAGTGTGATGCTTGGATGGGACAATTCCTGATATCCCTCCGTCACAATCTCGTGCTGGCTTAAACCGGTCCCGCAGCGAGTGCACCAGGGCATGACATCCCGTCCCTTGTAGACCCAACCGCGTTCCTGGCAGGACTTGATCACGGACCAGATGGTGTAGTTGTTTTCATCTGAAAAGGTGAAATAAGAACCACCCAATTCTGGCATTCCGAGGTGGCCGACCATCCACTCAACCGATCCGGTCACTTCCCCCAGCGGACCCTCTACGGTGATTTCCTGCGCAGGGTCTTCACCCATTTTCTCAAACAGTTCCCGCAGGAAGTCCGTATCGTTCCAGTCCATCCAATAACCCAAACGTTCGCTCTGCTCAGTCTGTACAGCGGAGTATTTCAAGACTTGCTGTTTACAGCGTGTCACAAAGTTCGCAAGACCATACTCTTCGATCTCCCGCTTGCTGTTAAAGCCAAGCTCGCGCTCCACGTTGACCTCAACCCATAACCCCTGACAGTCGAAGCCATTCTGGTAGCGTGTTTGGAACCCCTGCATCGCCTTGAAGCGATGGAAGAGGTCTTTATACGTTCGCCCCCAACCGTGATGGACGCCCATCGGATTGTTGGCGGTGATCGGTCCGTCGATGAACGACCAGCGCGGGCTTTCAGATCGCAGTTCCCGTAAGCGCTCGAATGCGTCTATCCGCTCCCAGAGATCAAGGATCTTGTGCTCTAGTTCAACAAAATCGACTTGTGTTGATACAGCTTTGAACATCTATCACCTCATGCCTCAAGTTCAACAACCAGGCGTTTATTGATCGCGCCTTTGCTTTTGTAATCGACGATATGGATGGGGCCCACTTCTTTGGTGTTGGCGACATGTGTGCCACCATCCGCTTGAAGATCAAGCCCTTTAATTTCGACTATGCGAACCTCTTTTATGGCGGGCGGCAGCAGATTAATTTTTGTCCGGATCAAATCCGGAATTTCGAACGCTTCAGCGCGTGGGAGCGTGTCAACCTTTATAGGATGGGCTGCTTCTACCTCCACATTTATCTTCTGTTCAATCTCTTCGACCAGCTCCTTCTTAAGCGATTCGAACTCAAAATCCATGCGGCCCCGAAGCGGCTCCATATTACCGCCGGTGACGCTGGCTCCGTAATCCCGCCAGATTACACCACATAAGATGTGCATCGCCGTGTGCACCCGCATTAATTGGTAGCGACGTGTCCAATCAAGCTCGCCTTTCACAACGGCTCCGTTCTCCAGGGTGCCATTTTCAAGGACGTGCCAGATCTTTCCATCTTTTCGCTTCAGACGTGTGACAGTAAACTGCTCATTGCCCATGTGTAGATAGCCTTGATCGTACGGCTGTCCGCCTCCCCCTGGATAAAACGCAGTCCGATCAAGGTTCACACCCAGGTCGGAAACCCCGGTGACTCTTGCGTCAAATTCTTTTATGTAGGAATCCTCAAGGTACAGTAGCTCCGTCATTTCTTCTCCAGAATCTTTTGCATGCTCCCGAACCAGAGTGCAGTTAAAAAAACAAACTCTCATCCCAAACAGGGACGAGAGTAAACTCCCGCGGTACCACCCTGATTTCTGCTTCACGCAGACACTCAATCAAGTACGGCCAAGCTTTGTGGCTTATACCTGCGCCATGAATAACGGATGGCGAACCCGTCTTCCCTATTTGCTCCCACGAGCGTTCAGGTTGCAGCTCCGGAGGGATTTTCTGCTCAGCGGACTGATCTGGCTCTCACCTTCCCCAGACTCTCTGTCAGCCCATGCTGAGTATACTCGTCTCCATCTCAGCTTTTTATGTTCACTTTAAGGCATTATGCCACAAGCGACTCGAGGGGT
>JASFLN010000217.1:0-4245 GCA_050118075.1 Anaerolineales bacterium | reverse complement strand
TTGTGCCAAGATACGATATTTAGGATTTCCTAATTCTATATTAGGTTTGGTCTAATTGTCAAGGAAAGTCAAGGCTTCATATCCTCAATACAAAGTTGAGGAACATTCATGAGTTTGATCCAGGAGTTCGAGGATTAGAACTCCTGGATTTGATGAAGGAATACCCACTCACCTAGTCTAAAAGGTTCCCAATTGCAACCCGAAGGGCCACATTTGCTTGAAGCCAATATGGCTATCCAGAATTTTTGCCGCTCTAAAGGAATACAGACCAACTACAACCCTGCAGTGATCCATAAAAGTACATTCTCATTTTCGAGAATTTCCAATCCGATCTATGATACTGGATGCGAACCAAGTCTCTCCTTAGGTAACAGATATACACCGTGTTCGTTTCCCATTAATAATCTTCGATGTACAGGTAGAAAATTGAAGTTACATAGGGCCCATAAGCCTGGAGAAAATTATCCATGAAAAACCACCTCCTCTCTGCTGCTTCGCTTCTCCTTGCCATCTCACTCATCAGCGCTTGCAATGCCCCGTGGCTCACTTCACAGGCACCACCAGAAGCGCCCGCTGAAAAAGCTGCCCTGGAGCCGACTGCGCTTCCACCCACAATAACTCTAGACCAGGACGCAGAACCAGTTGAATTGGATCCATGTACTCTGCTGGACGAACAGCTGGTTGGCGAGTTCTTAGGTGGGGAAGTTCAGGTCATGCCAGCTTTGGGGACAGGTGGCTGCTCTTACACTGTACAAGGCCAATCCCCCGCTGAAACATCACAGTTAATCGTCAGCGCGGCTCAAGGAGAAGAGGCAAAATCACTGACCTTACTCAGCCTGGGGATGCTCGCCGGTTTTTCTGGAGACCCCTCCCTGCAAAGTGAATTCGAAGCCATCAATCAGGATGCACCGTCATTGGATCTGATTGAGTTGATCGAGCTGCTGGGGAACCTACTCCGGGAAACAAACATTGAAACAGACTTACAAGTTGATGAGAATACCGCCACGCTGTGGATTGTGTACGAATCGGAAGCTTACAATCAAGGCACCTTCATACTTGCCAGGCAGGATACCTATCTCTCATTGAACCAGGTTGGAAGCATGCCACTGCTTGAGAAGGAAAAGCTTGCATCGGCTGCCGAGGATGCATTCAACCAACTGCCGGCTAATTTTTACTTGCTCGATGCAAACTCGGATGGTTCAATCCAGATCCAAATCGGCGAGGAAACCGCGCTCCCGGACGCAACTGCTACTCAAGAAGAAGAACTCAAGGGGAAGATATGGGTAGGTACCGGCAACAGCGCACAGGTGATCGTCATTGACCCACAAAGCAATGACATTCTGGCCACAATCGATGCGGGTCGATTCACGAGCGACATCGCGATCGAGCGCGATCAGATCTGGGTGATCAACGAAATCGGTGGAGTTATTCGCCGGTTCGACCCAGAGACATATTCGAACGTAGATCAAAAGAACATTCAAAAGAACGTCCTTCGAGCTGACATAAAGGACGGGGTACTCTGGATCTCAGGCGAGATAGGGATCAAACAGCTTGATCTCGATGAAGGCGTCTTCCGAGATGTCGTTTACAACCGCTGTTACGATATCGTCGTCGGCGATGCGGCGGTATGGTCAAGCCAATCACAGGATCAGCAAATCTTGAAAATTGATCCGGATTCGCGTGATGTGACCGCCACGATAAAATTCGATGGTCAGCCCGCAGATCTTGCATACGGAGATGGGATGCTATGGGTCGTGCTTTACGATCGCAATGAAATTGTCGGTGTAGACCCACTGACCGATACCGTCGTCTCAACATACTCCGCACCGAGCGTGATCCACAGCATCACCTATCATGAAGGTAAGTTGTGGTACACAAACCCAACTTCAATCCACTACATCGACCTTGAGACCATGGAACAGGGCAGCTTCGCGGCGTCTCATAACCCTTACCGCATTGAGATATTCGACGGCTCAATCTGGGTCACCAGCCCGAACCAAAACGCCATCGTCCGCTTCAACCTGGAGACTTTCAAAACCGAGGCGGTCATTGAGGTGGAGGGAGATCCAAGAGTGATCAAGGCGGGAGGATACAATTAACGAAATTGGGGTCAGGGCATAAACTCAAGCGCTTAGATTGCAATATTCACAACACGAAGTTCTCGAGCAGCACCTGGACCGCCCAGATGGCCAGCGGTAACAACAGCGATGCAATCCAACCTCGCAACACCCCTGGAGACCACGGCCAGGTTGGGATTTTCTTGATCTCATCTTTCTCAGCCCTTAACGCTTGAACCGCATTATCAAGCTGGCTGCTGCCTTCCAACTGGAATGTATCGATCTTTGCGTGCCACGCCTCTAGAAGGGCTTCATAGCGTGCCGAACCTTCTGCTTGGAGGCGTGCCTTTTCCTTGACCATCGCCTGGTGGACATTCCAAATCGGCCAGGCTAGCGTGAGTCCTGCCACGAGGCTGCTCGCCACGATGAAAGCCAACCCCATCGGCTGCAGAATAAACTCGGGTAGGAGAATGGCACCGATCGCAACGGGCAATATAACACCGATCGAGCTGATCGCCGTCATGCTGGAAAGTGAATAAAGGTCTCCCAGGTTGTATAAATTGACCTGCAGGAAGCGTTCATGGGTGCGACTGACCTCACGGAGCTGATGGATCGTGTGATAGGAACCGAGGCCCAGAAGCCACCAAACAATGATCCCTTGAATAAAGAATAGCTGGTAAGTTGGATCGCGTAGATCAATTTCATAGCCGACCAGGTTTGGATAAAAGATGACCGAAAGGACCAACAAGAGCAGCCAGGCGAGACTGGATCCAATCGCCATACCGGCTGGAAGATTCGTCAACCGGTATTTAATCAATTGAAATGACGCCTTATCAACATTAAGACTTGGTTTAATCTTCTCTGCTGCGGCGTCTGCAGCGCGATCGAGAAAGTGCGTAACCCCCAGCAGATACGTGATTAAGAATGCGCCAAATAATCGGTTGATGGGCGAAAACAAACCATCGAGTGTGCGATCACCACCCACACCCAGTACGGATAAACCTCCGACCAATATTCCAAAAGCTGTATAGTAAATGAGATAATGGCCGGGTAGTTTTTCCACCCACCCTTCCAGGCGATCAAACCAACTGGGTGCATAGGGTAGCGATTCAGGCAGAGCAGAATCCGATTGTACAGGATCAGGATTTATTACAGCATTCATGACATCTCCTTGACGAAGCAAGAAAATTAATTAGGATCATTATAGTCTTGTTTAGGCTCTCGGAATAAGGCACTTGCGACTAAATGTTCGTGAAGGGTTATAAATTGTTTTGTGTCTCCGTTGATTACACGAAATATTGGGCTGACTCAGGGAAAACATTCATGTAGATTTCGTAAGTATGCTGCCGGGACTCCAGAAGCTAACCAGCTGAAAACACGTATAACTCAAGCATTATCAACCGATCCTTGATGGAAAACTATTGGGTGCAACCTTTAACGCCTCCCGATGCTGCCTCCACTCAGGCAGGAACCGATCCATATACGCATAAAATCGCTTATTATGTCGATGCTCAAGCAGATGCACCATCTCATGAACGACAATGTACTCGAGCCTCTCGATCGGGTGTTTAGCCAACTCTAGGTTCACCCAAATGCGGTGTGCCTTTGTGTTGCAGCTTCCCCAGCGCGTCTTCATGCGTTTGACCCCCCACTCAGCCACCTCGACCCCGATAACCGGCTCCCAGCGTGCGATCAATGGCGGGATGAGCTTCTTCAATTCTGCACGATACCATTCTCTCAACACCTTCTCACGCTTCTCACGACTACTGCCTCTACGGACCCGTAGTAGGATTTTGTCATCTGCCTGAATCTCGATGCTCGGAGCAGCATCATGTTGGATGACGTCCAGCTGGTAAACCTCTCCCATAAAGGCATGTCGCTCGCCAGAGACATATTTATATGGCTTTACCCACGCTTTGCTTTTTATCTGTGTGCGGTGTCGCTTGATCCAGGGAAGTTTCGAACGGATGACCTGGTGCAATTTTTTCTCAGACATGCGGTGCGGTGCAGAGATTCGCACACGGCCATCCGGCGGGTAGATCGTGAAGTTGACATTCTTGACCCGCTTGCGTTCCAGCTCAATGTGGATTCCGTCGATTGTGATACCTTGTTTGGTCATGGGGTGTATTTGTAATCAAGCGTTAGGGATTTGTGATCAGACTCTCCGGCATCGAGAACTATGAACTTC
>JASFLN010000216.1:0-4248 GCA_050118075.1 Anaerolineales bacterium | reverse complement strand
AAAGCTCGTTAAACTGTTCCTTGTTTAGGTAACCTAATTCGAAGGCAATCCGGATATGCGAATAACTCTCATCCAGTGAGCCCCTCGCTATATAACCGAATCGAACTCCTTCTTGGTAGTAATATCGACCATGCGCTTCAGCGATATTTGCCGAAATGCTCTGTGTCGATCGACGCAGCTGTGAGGCTAAAGCCCACTTTTCCTACAGCGGAAATCCCGGGAGCACATGTTTGCAAACAAACACAGCAAGTTCTTTCGATTCTTCCCAACACGTTAGCCCCTCCAAACCCCTTTTCTTCTTCTTTTTCCCCTTAGGCAAGCTTTCCTGTGCCCTTCAAGATTCCCGGACCACCAGCGCCTTGATCCAATATTTCCTGATCCACTGAGTACCCAAGTGCCTGAGTGCCACTTATGCTGAGGGCTTCAGTGAATTTGAATTCCTTAAAACTGCTCCAAAAACCGCACATCATTCGCCCAGAAATTGCGGATGTCGTCGATGCGGTGGATGTTCATCGCCAGGCGTTCTGGTCCCATACCGAACGCAAACCCTGAATATTTCTCGGGGTCGTATCCGCCATTGACCAGCACGGTCGGGTGCACCATACCGCAGCCTAAGACCTCGATCCACCCGGTGCGTTTGCAGACTGCGCAGCCCTCGCCTTCACAAACAAAACACTCGATGTCCATCTCCGCAGACGGCTCGGTGAACGGGAAGTGCGCGGCGCGGAACCGCGTGCGCACATCTTGACCATAAAGGCGGCGGGCGAACGCCACCAGAGTGCCTTTCAAATCGGCGAACGTGATGTCATCTCCGACCGCTAAACCTTCGACCTGGTTGAACTGAATCTCGGCGCGCGCCGTGATCTGCTCATAGCGGTAACACATCCCGGGCAGGACCACCCGGATAGGTTCCGGGGCGCGTTCACGCATCACGTGGATCTGCCCCGGCGAAGTGTGCGTGCGGAGTAATATTCCTGGCTCCGTCGTGTAGAAGGTGTCCCATTGATCGCGTGCCGGGTGAAAGGCGGGCATATTGAGTAAACCGAAGTTGTATTCATCGGTTTCCACCTCTCGGGAACGATAGATCTGGAAGCCCATCTCAGCGAAGATTTCGTTGATCCGTCGAAGGATCTGATTGGCGGGATGGATGCGCCCGCGTGGCAGCTTGCGACCAGGGAGGGTCACATCGAGTCGTTCTTCAAGCAGCTCACGATCCATTGCTTCACGACGCAGCGTTTCGCTCTGAGTCTCGTATGCCGCCTCCAGGCTGCGTTTAACTTCGTTCGCGCGCCGGCCAACTGCCGGCCGCTCTTCTTTTGGTAGGTCACCCAGACTCTCTGTGATCTTGCCAAGCTCCGCCGAACGCCCAAGAAATTTGACCTTCCATTCCTGCAACGCTTGCTCGCCCTGGATCGTATCCAACGCAGCGAGTGCCTCTTCTTCAAGTTCTTCTAATCGCTTTAACATGCTGCCTCCAGAAAACAAAAATCCCGCCCCATCAAGGGGCGGGATGCTCTTCCCGCGGTACCACCCTTGTTGACCCCGTGCCGGGGCCCACTTTGTGCCGACGGCCCATCTCGGGCGATCGACCCCTCCCTGATAACGGTGAGGCTCCGGTCCGAACTACAAACTCATCTAATGAGTCTTCCCCCGGACAGCTCAGGAGGGAACTTCAGCACGCTTTCTTCGAGCAGGGGTTCCAGCCACGCCCTTGCCTCTCTGGCGAGCGCCGCGCGCTTACTTTCCTCCATCGCAGCTTTTGCTTCGATTTTATCTAATTATGCCTATTTCAATCCCGCTGTCAATACAAATTCGTATGCCAACCAAAAATCTGGGAACAAAACTGATCACTCCCACGTTCTAAAGACAACCATAAAGCCGATCAGCCATCGCTGAACCCAAGCATTAAGGAGTGAGCCATGAAAACTTCACGACGATCGATCATTATTTTCGTAAGCATGACCATCCTGCTCGTCGGAGCATGTGCTCCTCTCCAATCGATAATCAACCGCTCAACCGGGACCGATGGCTGGCTCGATTGGGACGGACGGGGCGGATGGAGCGAGTCCGAAGCATCCAGTGGATCCGGGCTGTTCAAAAGCGCCAGCGATTCTGAGCTGCTGCTGGAGTCCGCCCCGGGCGAATCACCCTCCATGGCACTCGGCGAGCCCGAGATTGAAAGCTGGGCTAATCAAGCGGGACCCCTGCGCGCCGGCAGCGTCGATGACAACCAGCGCTGGGATGACTACCTGCAGTATCGCCTGCAGGCCAAGGAGTGGAATCTCGACGTACATGACATCGATATCAGCGGTCGACATGTGATCCACATCCTCAATGAACAGGGGATCCCTGTTCTGGGAGCGTCCGTCCAAATCGCCGATGATCAAGGTCGGGCAGTCGCCTCGATGGTTACACCCGCTGATGGGCGTGTGCTCTTTTTCCCGGCTGCATACGGAGCTTCTAAAGAGGGGAACTACGAACTCCAAGCGAGCAAAAACGGTCAGACCGCTTCGCTGATGCTCGACGAATCGCTTCATGAACACAGGCTGACACTAGCTACCCCTTCCTCCGGCTCCCCGGTTCGCCTGGACGTGTTGTTCCTTATCGACGCCACGGGCAGTATGAGCGATGAGATTCAGCAGCTGAAAGACAACATGATCCGTGTTTCCGAACGCATCGATGCCTTCGGCGAGCGACCGGATGTGCGCTTCGGCATGACGATCTACCGCGATCGTGGTGACCTTTTTACCAGCCGCACGTTCGATTTCACCCCCGATCTTGCGTCTTTTACCGATGCGTTGGACGAAGTCATCGCCGAGGGGGGTGGTGATTATCCGGAAAGCCTGAACGAAGGCCTTCATGACGCCCTCCATCTGCCGGAATGGCGTGTAGCCGAAACTGTGAGCCTCGTGTTCCTGATCGCCGATGCACCGCCACACCTGGACTATCCACAGGATTATGATTACGCCCAGGATATTTTCACAGCTGTGGAACACGGCATTAAAATCTTCCCGATTGCCTCCAGCGGACTGGACGATCAGGGCGAATATATCTTCCGCCAGCTGGCGCAGATCTCGGGCGGTAAATTCTTATTTCTAACCTACGGTGCCGGCGGAGCACCCGGCGATGAGACCACTCACCACGTTGACGAGTACAGCGTGCTGTCACTTGATGACCTCGTCGTGCGCATCGTTCAGGAGGAGCTTGCCAACCTGCAGGCTGCTCAATAACCCCCGCATCTGTATTTGGAAGGGGCACGGCAGAGCCGTGCTCTCTCTAATTAATATCAACGATTCCCGGGTGGTGCGCGTATAATTTAGCCATGTTTACTCGTATTCTCAGATCCGACAGTGTTTCTTCTATAGGAATAAGCATTTCATTCTCGATCTTGTTGTCCCTCCTTCTCGCCGGTTGTGCGGGGACAACCCCATCTACTCCGGAGGAAATCTCCGGTGCCATTCCAACAGAGGCGCCCGCCACAAGCATATCTGCCACCCCTACATCTACCACCCCGCAGCCGACGGAACTACCGCACACATTCGTATTACGGGTACCGACCGAGTGGGCTCCTGCGGCACTTGAAGCCATCGAAGATATCAACACACGCGAAGAACAACCAATATGGCAGCTGGATGTCGGTGAAGCTTCGATCAATGATCTCGAGGCTGGACGGGCCGATGCTGTGTTGATCGAAGGGCCACAAGGGATCCTTGTGAGCCAACGCCCTATCGCTCTCGCTGTACCTTTCACATCCCGGTGGGGAGACCTGACGATGCAGCAGGCGCAGGAGATACTCAACCAGGGTTCAGAGTTCATCCAGCCGATGGGGTGGGACCAGATGAGTCCGGAACTGAAATCACTCACCGTTGAGGGCCACCACCCTTCCGACCCGCAGTACCCACTGCAGCGCTCCTGGTCCCTGGTCAGTTCCGAGCAAGCCAACTCCGCATCGCAGGTGATTGCTACGAGCCTTAGCGCAATGATCGACACGGATGCCGTCGTCAAGCTGACTGCGGTCGGGGACCTGATGCTGGACCGGACGATCGGGGATCTCCTCCAGACAGGTGAACTGAGCTATCCATTTGAACACATCTCTGCACAGCTTCAGAGCGCTGATCTCACCATCGGCAACCTCGAATCAGCGCTGGGTGTTGGCGGTGTGCCGGAAGAGAAAGGTTACACGTTTAAAGCCCCGCCCGAAGCCGCCCCGGCACTCTCGCTTGCAGGTTTTGACCTGCTGTCACTCGC
>JASFLN010000215.1:0-4254 GCA_050118075.1 Anaerolineales bacterium | reverse complement strand
CTGATGCGGATATGATCTTGCAGCCCCGGTTTATTAAAGTAACGGATCAGGATCCCCTTTTGACGCAATGCAGCAGTTACTTGCTCTGCATCCCTGCCAACGACACGACAAAGAATGAAGTTCGCTTTCGAAGGATAGGGGTCAAGGTATCCGATTCTGGAAAGTTCCTGAAATAGCCTTTCCCGCTCCTGCACGATCAACCGCCCGATTCTCTCGAGTTCACCTTGTGACTTTACGGCAGCAATCGCAGCAGCCTGCGCCGCCACTGACACCGCATAGGGTTGCTTGATCTTCTTCAAATGCGGCACCAGGCTGGTAGGGAAGGCGCCATAGCCAACCCGCAACCCCGCAAGACCCGCCCACTTGCTGAAAGTGCGCAGCACGATCAAATTCTCTCTTCTCGCGACCTGATCGATCCAACTGGCCTGCTCACCCGCGAACTCGATGTAGGCTTCATCGAGCACCGTGATCACAGGCCACGAGAGCATTTTCTCAACCAACTCGGGGGATGCGAGACTGCCGTCCGGATTGTTCGGCGAGGCCAGAAAAATAAGCTTGGGACGATGCTTACGAACAGCCTGCTCGAGCAAATCGAGGTTGAGCGTAAAATCAGAATTGCGGGGGATGTCAATCAGTTCCGCGTTCTGAACAGCTGCGTCGAATGAGTACATTCCAAACGTTGGCGAACTGGTAAGCAAGGTGTCACCCGGATCGAGCATCAAGCGCATTGTCAGATCAATCAGTTCATCTGCACCTGAGCCTACAATCAAGTTTTCATGCGGCACAGCCTGCCATTTGCTGATCTCACGCACCAGGATCTCCGATTGTGAATCGGGGTAGATATGGCTATAGGCCAGATTGGACAGAGCTTCTCGTGCAGCTTCCAACGTGCCGTACGGATTCTCGTTTGCATCCAGTTTCACGATTTTCTGCGCATCATAGCCCAGCTCTTCCGCCAGTATCTCGAATGGTTTGACCGGATGGTAAGGCTTCATGGATCGGATATGGGAACGGATCAACTCGTCAGCTTGCATCGTTAATCTCCTGAACCCGCAGCTTCGCGGCCTGCGCATGCGCGTCGAGTTTCTCGTTTCTGGCAATCTCGGAAGCAAAGGCGCTTAATTGCGCGCTGGCCTGTCGTTGGACCCGCAGGTAACTGGTCATATTCAGGAAACTGAGCACATTGAGCGGAGCGGCAAAGCGAGCCGAACCGCCCGTGGGCAAAACATGGCTGGGTCCGGCAACGTAATCCCCGAGCACTTCAAAGCTGTTTTCACCGATAAACACACACCCTGCGTTGCGAACGCGAGAGAAAAGCTCATCTTCATTGGCAGCCACAATACAGAGATGCTCGGGGGCGTATTCATTGGCCATTTCTAGCGCTTGGAACAAGTCATTGACAATAACAATGCCTCCCTTTTCTTTTAGAGACTGCTCGACAATCTCGCGCCTGGACAATGCTTGAATTTGATCCACCACTGCCTGCTGAACCCTGCTGGCAAGCACCTGCGAATCCGTGATCAAAATCGCTGACGCGAGCGGGTCGTGCTCAGCCTGTGCCAGCATATCTGCTGCGATCCAGTCTGCATTAGCACCCTCATCGGCGAGGATCATGGTTTCGGTCGGCCCGGCTAATCCGTCGATTCCGACCCTGCCGAAGACTTCTTTTTTCGCCAGCGTGACGAATATATTTCCAGCGCCCACAACCATATCAACCGCCGGGACGGTCTGCGTGCCGTAAGCCATAGCACCAACCGCCTGCGCACCACCGATGGAGTAGATCTCCTCCACTCCCAACATGGATGCAACCGCAAGCACACTTTGATCGATGGGCGGTGGCGAGCAGACAATGATCTTTTCAACCCCGGCAACCTGCGCAGGGATCACAGACATGTAAAGGGACGAGATCAACGGCGCCGAACCGCCAGGTACATACACCCCCACAGAATCTACCGGCGAATGCCGCTGACCCATTTCTCCATCTTCTGTTTCTGCGGACCAGGACGGAACCGGCTGCCTTTGGTGAAAATCTCGTACGCGATCGATTGCGAATTTCAAGGCCCGACGCAGGTCATCCGACAGCCCACGCTCCGCCGCACGGAGTACTTCAATCGGGACCTGGAATTCATCGATTGCAACGTTATCCAGTTCTTTGGTCCATCGACGGAGCGCATCATCGCCCTCAGCACGAACCGAAGCCAGGATCATGCGCACCACGGTCTCAGGTGTGCTTCCCTCTCCGAAACTTGCCTCCAAGCTCGCAAGCAGGCTCTTGGGGTAGCTGGCAGCTCCGCGTCTTCGGTGGAGTAGGGTCGATCGAGCTTCCGAGCTCGTGAATATCCGCACCATCATCGATCCTTTCCGATTGCCTTGAGCATGACGCGATACGCTTCGGGTTGTTCTTCAAAGATGTACGTCACAGGGGTCACAACTACTCCGCTGCCCCCAACGGCACGCAGTTCATCGATCGCTTCCGGGAGTTGATCTTTTCGCACGATGATGTGGACTGCGTACCAATGTCCATTTTTCTGCGTCACCACGGGTGAAATCGTCGGCCCTTCCAAACCGCCGATGACCCGTTGACCGAGCATTCGCTCTGCAATACCCTGCGGCGAGTCCCCTCGCATGTTGGCAAAGATGGAAACGTTCTTTATGGCTCGCAGGTGGGCTTCGATAAACTCGACCAGCAGCCGGCCAATCTCCAGCACCTGCGAGGAGGCTTTCAACCGGGTTCGATTTGCGATCAGACAGGCCTGTGAATCGAGGATCAACCCATCATCCAGAGGGCGCAGGCGGTTATCGCGTAACGTGGTCCCTGTTGAGACTAAATCCACGATAAGGTCCGCATACCCGATCGCCGGAGCTGCCTCGAGCGTCCCTTCAGCCTCAATCCAGACGATATCCTGCAACCCGAACTCATCAAAATAAGCAGAGGAGAGGGCGGGATATTTCGTAGCCACACGCAGGGATCGCCCCAGCGTGTTCTGCAGCGAACGAAGCTCTTGCATTGAAGTCGTTTGGGTAAGTTCCTCCGGTACGATGACCATCAGGCGACAGTCCCCGAAACCCAGTGCCTCAATCAACGGCAGCACTTCTGCATCCTTACCGACCTTTTCCTGTAGCGCGTCCCATCCGGTGATCCCGAAATCTACGCTGCCATCTCGGACACTGTAGGGAATATCTCCTGCGCGCTGAAAGAGTACATTCAACCCGGGCATAGAGGGCATTTGAGCCTCGAACTGGCGTGGGTTGGGCTTGTCCACCTTCAAACCTGCCTGTGCGAGAAACTGCATGGCGCCTTCTGCCAATCGGCCTTTACTTGGTAATGCAATGCGGATATCTTCTCGATCCTTGGACATACCATTCTCCTGAAATGAAAAAACCTCCCGGTCAGGGGAGGTTTCACCGAAAATAAGCGACGCTAATACAAACGGTTAAAACAACTCCGACCGGCGGGTTCCCATCGGCAATTCATGATGATGAGCGTGATGATGAGCTGCAAGCGGTCGGATATTTCTCATGATTAGGAAAGAATGTATCATAAAGGTGGTCGGCAATCAAGGAACTCGTAAGAATGCACTCCACTATCCCTTGCACTGCAACCAGGAGGTTCATGCGATGACCGACACGATGCTTATGTGGGTTGAAGTTGTATTCAATGTGCTTTACCTACTCACCGTCTGGGGGCTTGTCATCGCCATGACACGACGTCTTGATGAGGTCAGAACCACAAATCTACCCGTCGCGCGCTACTTCATCCTGGCGTTTGCACTGCTCGCACTGGGCGATACAGGTCATGTGGGTTTCCGAGTGTGGGCTTATGCATTGGGCAATCTGGAAGCAGAAATTTCATTGTTCGGATTCAACCTCGGATTGGTCGGACTCGGTGCCCTATCAACCGCGATCACGGTGACCCTCTTCTATCTCGTGATGCTGTTCATCTGGTCTGCTCACTTCAGGCAGCCGCTTGGCATTTTTGGCGCGATCCTGATCCTTTCGGTGGGAGCGCGTTTCGTGATCATGGCATTCCCCCAAAATCAGTGGAACAGCACCGTTCCTCCACAACCCTGGTCGATTTGGCGCAATCTCCCACTTGTGGTTCTGGGTCTTGGTGTCGCATACCTGATCTTGCGTGACGCTCGCAAGCAAGCTGATCGAACATTTATGTGGATCGGGATCATGATCCTTGTATCGTACGCATTTTATGCCCCGGTAATTCTATTCGTTCAGCAGATTCCCGTGATCGGGATGCTC
>JASFLN010000214.1:0-4289 GCA_050118075.1 Anaerolineales bacterium | reverse complement strand
TACAGGCCTGCGCCTGCCCGGCATGCTTCAAGACGATATCCAGAATCGATTCAGTTACTGCTAGCTCATGCATATTCTGTTCGTCCTGGAGGTTACCTCCCGTGCGGTCTGATGGGGAGTGGAGAACGTCACCCGAATACTACGAACTCAGTCTAAATTGGGTTAAAAAGGGCGGAAAGGCCAACGTAAAAACCTGTTTTGGGGCTGAATCAAGGTTTACCAGGGTTACCGATTGGAGTCGAGTTCTTCCAGGAAAGCGATGATCGCCTCGATCTCGGTATCGGATAATGTGAAATCGGGCATTGCTGTGGGTCCAGCAACAGAGTTCGGATCGCGCAGCCATGTACGCAGAGTTTCCCCATCCATGCTCTCGGTCACACCATCCAGCGAAGGGGCGATCCATCCCCCGGAACCACCGATAAGATGGCAGTTTCGGCAGTCGTAGCGGTTCACTAGAACCTCGCCCGTTCGTACGGGTTGGCTGAGGTCAACACGTTTGGTAAGGTTGATCCAGAAGCGTGGCGGTGAAAATGCAAACCACAACGAGATCACCAGCAGAAATGCGCCGATCACGTAACCCCAGGGGATCTTGATTTTGATTTGACTTCGATCAAACGGCTGCATAAAGTCCCAAACCCGAATACAGGTGCAGATATGCGTTAAAGTATAACCGCCAATGCTCCTGATCCCCATTGGACCTCCATCCTAATTCTCAATTTTCCTGATAGACAAGAAAAAAGCCCTTCTGACATCTTTTAGCTGTCAGAAGGGCATACGATCAGGATGTGCCGGTTCAGTTTTCAGCACCAACCCATTCCAGGAATAGATCGTCCAGTTCGCAGGAACAAGCTTGCTCGGCAGCGTTCTGGAAAATCTGTGGTGTGGTAATCCCCCATGCATTTTGCAGTACATAATCACGCAGAAATGCATCCATTGACTCAGAGCCCATCACCTTTGCCAATTCAGCCATGAAGATCGGGCCACGACCGTAGACAATCCCGCTGTACTCTGCACCCTGGTAATCCCCCGCCGGCAAACCGATCGGCTTCTCGATGCGATCGGTACGATCCCAGCGGTCATACCAGGACTGCTCAAAAGAGGAGGCTGCCGCCTCGCCATACGTATCCAAGAAGTATAGATAGGTAGAATACTGCGCCAGCGCTTCGTCCAGCCAGGGCTGATTGACTTGATCGTTACCCACGATGTTGTAGAACCACTGATGGGAAACCTCGTGCGCAATGGTAGCTTCGATGTAGCTCCTGGAGGGAATCCCCCCTCCGAACGTTTCATTTGGATCGTAGAGGTCAATGTTTATTCCCATGATCCCTGGATACTCAATACCGAGTGCTTGCATTGGCGTGCTGATCAATTCCATTTCCGGGTAAGGATATTCGCCAAAACGTCGCTCGTATGAAACCAAAGCGTTCACAGCCGTGCGCAATGCCAGTTCTGAGTGATCGCGGAAGCGTTCGGGGGCATAGCTCTTTACTGAAGTCTCACCGACTTGCTCCTCGAGCATCTCGAGGTTCTCGGCTGCCGCGACGTAGAAATCCCTTGCTGGACCTGAAGCAAAAGTTACCTTCTGTTCGCCGGCATGCTCCTCACGTGCGACCTCAATTCCGCTTGCGAATAGGCTCAGCTCCAGCGGGGCACTCACACGCACAAAATAGAAACTGGCATCGTTGTAGGTTGGATCTCCGTTGGGTGGAGTCGCATCTCGCTGCCATCCATCGTCGTCATAGGCTGGGATCATCGGGTAGAAGGTATCCAGCACTAAAAAGCCCTCGAAATAGCCAAACAAACCATAATTACCTTCCATCTGGCGCGGGATCGAGGTTGAAAATTCCAGCTCAAGAGACAACGACTCGCCAGGTGCGAGCATCTGGGGCAGATCAATCCGCACTGCGCTATCCTGCGCTTCATAGACCGGTTTAACCGGTTGACCGTCAACAGTTAATGATTCTACACTTGCCTCTCCGCCAGCCAGATTCGGAAAAAGCCTCAGGTAGATCTCCTGCAATGGCTGGGTCTCATTATTTGTATACAGAATCTGAAGCTGACCGCTGACCATCTCAAAATCATCGGGAATGACAATGTCCATAAAATATTCTGTCGCCTTGGATAGATCTGTAGCCGCATCATAGCTGCCTTTCAGCCAGGCACGCCCCTGCAGCGGGCTCTCCACCCAGGAAACGTCAAAATCAATCGTTAACGGCTCAGTTGGGGTAGCATCCAGTTCAACAGCACTACGTTGAACACAGGCGGACAATACAAAAACCAAAAGCAATGCCAGCTTGCGTAAACATCTCATCGAGCACCTCCAATAGTAATACTACGCCGACGCCAAATCGGTTTGGGTCGATATAAAAAGACGGTGGTTTTGACCACCGTCTTTGGTGTTTTCACCTATGTTCTTGATCTGGACTACATGACGTCTATCGAGCGAACTCCATCACAACCGAATCGATGATCACTGGCGAATTGGGTGTTGCATCGTAGAAGCGGGTGAAGCGATCAATCTCCTCGCCCTCACGCCCGCGCAGATTTTCCGCCCAACGATATCCAACGGATTGATAGAGCAACTCGACGGTCAGAGTGAGCGATCCCTCTGCTGTGTCAAATGCCATCGAGTACTGAATTTGATCCGTCCCATCAATAAAATTAACATCATCGCGGGCAATCCCACGCACGGCAATATCCTCGTACGGGGCGCCCTTCTCGAACCCAGAGGGGATTAAACGGTTATCTTTGAGATAACCCGCGGCACGCAGTAAGCGCGTGGTGACGCTGTTCTCGGTATCCCTCAAGATCGCTTCGTAGATCTGTACCTGATCGGGCTGGATAATTCCATCATAATGCGGCTCGTACTCGGCTGGATCCTCATCATTCACATTGCCCTCGATACGACCGTCTTCAGTAAATCCGCCCGACTCGAAGAGCTGGTTTCCACCTGCATCTTCGAGACGAACATGAATCCAGGCTCTCCTGGAGGGAAACCCGGTTGGAAATTTATGCCCCGCCAGATTTGTGACAACCACATCCGCAATCACTCGATTCCCAAGCAATTGTGAGTCCCTGACCTCAATTTGAGCAGTCTCGTTTTGAAGCTGATCCATCGTACGCTCAATGGCAGCCTCAAAGTGCTCTGTCGAGGCCGTCACACCCAACTCATCGCCGAACTCATCCAGGATCCCCAGCATATAAGCATTGCCACCGACGAATGAATGCTTGGAAAACGGGCTCCTCAAGGTCTGGCTTAAGTTTGAGATGCGCACACCCCCGTCCACCTCAGGCATGTGGCAGTCCTGACAGGTTTGGGTTCTGCGAAAATCACTGTAATACCATTCGAAGAAGGGCATTTGTTCAGGGAACTCGCCGGCGATATTGCCAGCAGAGTCAATAAACGGCGTGTAAAGTGTATGACAGGTAGCACAAAGTGCTGCGCGGGAGAGGTGCTCCGTCTTCACCGGCACAAAACCGGAGGAAGATTGCATCAGATTGGCTTCAGCAGCGTCTGCAGTGTATGGACCGAAAATCACGCGCTCCGGTTTTTCCGCGACCGTATCAATGATAAATCCACCGCTGTAGCTCGAGTCGCTGCCTAATCCCGTCTCCTGTATCTGATGGCATGACGTGCAGGACACACCATCTACACCAAAGATATGTAATTCATTTTCGGGATTCAGGAAACCCTCTTCGCCAAAGATACGCACCGGTTGATCTCCAGCCACCGCCATCACACGGGCCATGGGCATATGACACGTTGCACATTTGTCCTCGATTGTGGCAGCCAGATCAGGGAATTCATTCACCTCCGAGCGCACGCTTGCAAGGAAATATGGATCGCGAGCTGAGTTGGCTTTCATACTCCCGCGCCATGTGTAGTCCAATGAGATGATCTCGCCTGAGTCCGAGGTCATGTTTGTATGACAGATGGTGCACGATCCGGAAGTCGAGAACAGATCGCTCGTCTTCACAGGCAGCGGATCACCTTCCCGAAAAACACCGTTCACCTCGGATTCAGTCGGCTCTGCTGCAATCGTCGCTGTGGGTGGGGGTGTGTTCGTCGGCGCCGGTGGAAGCGTAGGCGCTTCCGTTGGGGTCGGCGCCTGTGTAGCCGTTTGTCCGCAGGAAGTCACCAAGACTAAAAGCGCCAGCCACATCGCAGTTCGCTTCATCGCATACTTCCTATCGCTCACTGTAGATCAGATTAGACCTTAAAATATCCGTCCTTATAGAAGACCTCACCGTCGACAATGATTTCACCGCCGTCACGCATATCCGTGATC
>JASFLN010000213.1:0-4290 GCA_050118075.1 Anaerolineales bacterium | reverse complement strand
AAGCTCGGAGCCACCCCTGGGGTGTGATGAAAAGCGAGGCGGATGCGATTTGATCGAGCGCATCGAGATCAATCTCGTCTGCGACCGGCGCAAGATGGAGGATATCCGCGTTGCGCCAGTCAGTGGGTAACATATCGAGACTTAGTGTGCGCGCTCTTGCGGATATCTTCTGTGCTCGTCCCTGGGGACGCTCGACATTGCTGAACGTCGTGGTCTGCTCAGAGGGAAACGTGATCAGGTCGGTTGTCATGAGCGGTTTGAGATCAACATCCGCTGCGCATGCTGTGACAATCCCCACCTCTGCGCCCAATGCTGATGCGGTTAGGCCGGCATAGGCGACCGTGCCACCCAGGGTCACTCCTGAAGGTGTTAGGTCGTTTGTGACGTGTCCAATAAGCCGGTAGTTGAGGGGGCGCGGTGATTCGGACATAACGGCGATTATAGACGTGGGCCCCGAGGATACAAACGAACGCTCTACCGTTTAGGAATGATGGTGACTTTGCGGCGCTTTCCCTCGCCAACGCTGAGCGTCTCAACCTGGGGATCTTCACGCAGTTCGATGTGGATGATACGCCGTTCGTAGGCAGGCATGGGCTCAAGTGTCATCGTTCGAGACATTTCGATCGCCTGGGAAGCCATACGGCGGGCCAGACGTCGAAGCTGCTGCTCACGGCGTTCTCGGTAGCCTTCGACATCGATCATAACCGACACCGGGCGCTTGAGTTCTTTGCCGGCGATGAGACGGGTGATGTATTGCAAGGCGCCCAGCGTTTTGCCGCGGCGTCCAATTAATATGCTCAAGTCATCGCCATGGATCTCCACGTGAAGTGGTTTGATCTTCCCGGGTGTGTCAGCCGTGCCCCAGTAAGCGTCGATCTCCGCTTCAATGTTCATGCGCTCGAGAAGCTCCGCGACGGTCTCCTGCGTAATGCGCAGCGCCTCTGCTTCCTCATCGATCGCTGCACCTGGCTCCGTCTTTGTGTCTGCTTTGGTTTCTTGTGATCTCTGAGCAGTGCGTTTTTCTTCTCCCGAAGGGACGGTCAGGCGCACACGGGCTTGCCGGCTTCCTAAGCCGAAGAGACCACCACCGCCTTCATCGAGGATCTCGATCTCCAAGGATTCTTCTGGCAGGCCTAATTCTGCTGCGCCTTGCGCGATTGCTTCTTCTACGGAGGGTGCAATAATTTCGAGACTTGGTCTGGTGTCCTTCATACTATTCACCTTCTCAATTTGAAACCGCTCGAGCTGTGAAGGCTCTCACGGTGCTAGTTCCGTTCACGTGCCCAACGCATGAGCAGCCCCTGCAGGATTCCAAGCAAGTTGGAAGCAACGAAATAGAGTGCGAGCCCGGAGGCAAGCGTGTAGGCAAAGTAGCCCAGCAACAGCGGCATATACAAACTCATCATCTGAGTCATGCCGGCCGTCTGGGAATCTCCAGCCGTGCTGGCGGTGGTCAGCTTGGTCTGCAGGTAGGTGCTGATGACCACCAGGATTGTGAGCACGGGGATGTCAACGGGCAGGAATGAGAGCGAAAGTCTCTCTGGCTGACCCAGGTTCATCCACAGAAATTGGCTGTTGAGTGGGATCAGCGAAGCCGGGATGAAATCGTAAATGTGCTTGGAAAGGTCAAAAAGCTGAGCAGGTGTGGCTGCCATCGTGCGGATGATCGCCTGGTAGAGGCCGATAATGATGGGAAATTGGATGATCAAACCCAGACAACCGCTGAACGGGTTGTAGCCCATCTCGCGGTAAAGCTCCATCTGCTTCTCGGCCAGTTTTTGACGGTCGTCCTTGTATTTCTCCTGCATCTTCTTGTACTTGTCTGATTCCTGGATCTCCTGCATGACAAGCGAGCCGCGCATTTGCTGGTACGTGAGAGGTAGGGTGATCAACCGCACCAGCGCGGTGAAGAGCAAGATGGCGAGGCCGAAATTACCACCAAGCAGACTGTAAATATAGATGAGCGCATTGATCATGGGCTCGAGAATGACTGTATTCCACATAGGTCCGTACCTTTAATAGGTTCTTATTCTGTTGAGAACAGGCAGCGCACGGCGCCCGTCTCGGGTTCAACGGTGAAAATTAGGCACTCGCTCTCCATCGCAGGCACAAGGATGCCTTCCGAACTGAGCAAAGGATCTGCGAGCAGGCGACCAACCATCGTCGCGCTCGCCGGCCAGGCGCTGGTGCCTGAATCGAGCAGCAGCGCGTCCATCTTACCAACTTCAGTGACAAAATAGACGCGATCATCCAGGATCACTGGTGAAGCGGATGCGGGTCCGGAGAGCTCCTGACGCCAAAGCTCCTGGCCGGTTTCAACATCGATGGCATGTGCTTCGCCGGCTACATCTCCAAAATATGCGACACCATCTTGGACGGCAGGACTCCCCCAGATCGAATCATCCGCCTGGAACTGCCACTGCACTCGACCAGTCTTCACATCCAATGCGGAGAGTGTGCCGCCGAAGTTCCCGGAGAGCAGCAGCCCGTCAGTGAGTGTGGGCGAATCAGATATCGCCGACCCCAGATCAGTGCTCCAATTGACCCGCCCGGTCTCAAGCGATAGGGAATACACATAGTGATCCAGCCCACCGACGAAAACCTGATCGTCCTGGACGATTGGCGCCGACCAGATAGCATGTTCAGCCTGGAACGGTTCATCCCAGACTGGTCGTCCGGTGGTGAGATCAAGCGCATATAAGCGGCCGATTGCGGTTGGCACAAGTACGCGCTCTCCAACGATGAGCGGAGCGCCAATGATGCGATCCTCGGGCTCCTCAAAGGTCCATAACGGTTCATTTGTCGCCGCCTGGGCGTTCAATCCATAAACCATTTGGTTGTAGCTTCCCACGACCAACGTCTCTCCATCTTCCGAGATCGCCGGGGGAGCGTAGAATGTCGTGTTCCGGTCCGCTTCCTTTGGAAATGTCCACATGGAGCGACCGGTATCAAGGTCGACCGAGTACACGAACTGACCAAATGCGATATAGGCTGTGTTTTCTACAATGGAAACACCTGGCCAGCTTGTAGCCTGCATCACACTCCGCGAACCACATGCAGATAGCAGCGTTGCAAGCAGCGCGAACGAAAGCAAGATGAGTGTTCTGCGCAATTTAGATGAGGATGAAAAAATCATATGACTCCTATGGGACGGGATCATAGCCGCCACGGCTGAACGGTTGACAGCGCAATATTCTCCAGATCGACAGACCGAGCCCTTTGAGGGCGCCATATTTGGCGATTGCCTGATAGCTGTAATGCGAGCAGGTTGGGGTAAATCGGCATGTTCCGGCGGGCAGCGCAGGTGAAATCAAGGTCTGGTACAAGCGGATCAGAGCAAGAAAGGGCAGGCGCGGCAGGTTGGAGAGCGTCAGAGGGATCTCGCGCAATGAAGGCTCGTCGTGTGACTGTGCTTTGGTTTCAATCTTCAGCTCATTTTGCATTGAATAAACCTGCCCGATCAAGTTGGTCCATTATTACGTGCTGTAAATCCTGCCAGGACGCATTCAGCAGTGCAGGTCGCGCAATGGCGATGATATCCCAACCTGGTGCAATCCGGGGAAGCAGAATTCGGAAGGTCTCTCGCAGTCTGCGTTTAGCTTTGTTTCGTCGAACTGCATTGCCCAGCGCTTTGCCAGCAGTAAATCCAAACCTCGCATGATTAAGCTGGTTTTTGCTGACGATGAGAATAACAAGCGGGTGGGCAAAGGATTGACCCGTGTGCCGCACCCGCTTGAAGTCGTACGAGTTGGTGAGCCTGTATCTGCGGTCCATCCACCTGGCCGGCTAAGCGCAGGCAACCTGCAGCCGTAACCTCCTCAGGACTTCCAGTTGGTCTTCTTAACGTGCTTGTTCATTTTTGATGACAAGCGCATTCGACCTTTTGCACGTCGGCGTTTCAGAACTTTTTTCCCGCCGCGCGACTTCATGCGAGCACGGAATCCATGCTTTCGCACTCGGCGGCGTTTCTTCGGCTGATACGTTCGCTTTGGCATTTCTATTTTCCCTGAAAACTACGAATATATATTCTGGCTTAGCGACCGCGGATTATACCGCACTGGCATAGGGCGGTCAACGTAATGAACTGCGGTTGAGGCCTGTGGAGGCCTGAAACGACAGGGGTAAGATGGATAGATCTAATGAACTAGATTTAGAGTTTACTCTTCATCAACGTCCAGTCTCTGGATGTGGGCGCCAAGATTGCGAAGCTTCTCATCGATGCGTTCATAGCCGCGCTCAATCTGGCCGATATTGCGGATGCGCGATGTGCCCTGGGCGGCTAATGCAGCC
>JASFLN010000212.1:0-4299 GCA_050118075.1 Anaerolineales bacterium | reverse complement strand
ACCTTTGCGCTTGAAGTAGCTTTCGAGCTGCGTCTGCCACCCAGCGATGAATTCCTCGTGGGCCTGTTGGCTGTAAGAGCTTATGAATGCCTGCCCCCGCTCTGAAAGTGGTATGTACTTGTAGGTGACCTCTACGTGCGTTCCGCCATCATCTTCAGGACAGCAGCGCACCGTGACGACGCCGACCTTGTCTTCAGGCTCTACGCGGTAATACTCGACCAACCCTTCCTCAGGTCGATAGCGCTTCACCAGCCAGATGGCTTGGTACGAAGCGTGGTCGTGCGCAGCGGTGAGGAAGACGTAGTCTTCTGAGAGGTCAGTCGTCCCGATGAGGTTCTCGTAATCCCAGCCCGGCGCCCACAATTTTTCGCCTTCGGGGGTGAAGAGTGGAAAGAGACGTTCGACCGGTTGCGGAATAAGGAAGCTTGCCGTGTGCTGCACGATGCCCATGTTCATGCCTCCCGTTATGCAGAGATATCAAGCCTGCGTTTGTTAGTGCAGGATGAGCTTCCAGGAATCCCCCTCAGAGGTATAGATGCTAGTGATGAGCGCTTCGTACAGGGGGCTGCCCTCCCGGCGGGCTGTAGCGCGGTAGATGAGAGACCTTACCACGGGGGAGAGCTCGATCAAGGCGGGATTTTGGATTTCGAAAGACGCCCATGGCTTGGCACCGAGTGAGTCCAGGATCTGGTACTTACCCACTAACCGCTTGCACCCGAGAAGAGCATCACGGCGTCGTCCCGCAGGATGCGTTCGTAAAAACGTCTGCCCGCCTCACCATCGATCTAGAGCGCCTACCATGCTAAATTTTAAAGTTCAAGCAATTTGTCCATTCAGCAATCCTTTGCATAGGATGTTCTTCGATTGTACATCTAAGGCCCGGGCTCCATTGACGAGCCAAATTTTGGCTTCCAACAGTCCCGTCAACGCCCTGCCTTGCCCGACCATACAGCCCCGGGTTATCCCTGCACGAATGAACACCGTCCTGCGGTGTCTACATGTGCCCCGCTTTTGGTAGATGACGTGAATTTGTTCTTTTCACTATCTGGAATGATGGAAATTTAACGGAGCGCGCGGGCCATGCCGACCACGCAGTTCACTGGTCACATAAGCCTCTCCAGGAGCCGCGTAGCCAATCCTAGGAACAAAGGCAGCAGGAGCGCGGAGGCGAACCCCCTTATCGTTTTCGGGTTCCACGGCCAGGTTGATACAGATTTAATCAAATCGCGCTCATTAATCAACGCCTCGATCGCGTCTTTGATTGCACCCATGTCTTTGAACTGGCCGCTTCTGACTTCGTCATGCAACCGATTTCTAACAATCTGCAGCTGGTTATGAGTCTGACTCAAAGCGCGCTCTTTTTCGTCATCGAGGCGCGATTGCAATCCGATCACCGGCAGCACGAAGATGCCGATTGCCAGCAGGGTGGTCACGGCGGTCAGTAGAATATTTAAACCTGTTCCGAAAGCCTGTGGGTCAGCAGGGTAGCTCACAATGACAACCAGGATCACCCCTATACCTGTGCGGGCAGTCAGATCAGAAAATGCGTGGGCAGGTTTTAATTCCAGCAGATTGATATTCGTGGCCTGAGAGTGCAGCTTGCTAACCATTCGAAGCTGCCGGATGCTGCGGATCAGAAGACAAAAAAAAGTCGCTATCATAAAGCCTTCGAGCATGATATCGCCTATGTAAGGCACGGCGGTGTTTGGTACGATATCGCCATAAGGCGCGGGATCTGTCAGGATCGTCAGGGCGGCAAGCCCGAACCCCATCGGGACGGTCAGCCAGCCAATCCATCGCGGGAGGATTTTGAGTTTGTATTCGATCCGGGTGAGTTCCTCATCATCCTGGTCAAGGAGGGGACTGTAGGCACGGAGCGCCCGCGAGCCGATCCGGGTCAGATAGCGGTAAAGAAGCGGCCAGTAAATGACAAACAGCGCGAACGTGCTGTTAGAAGCATCGAATCTCCCAACGGGAAGGACGCCGTCGATCCAGAAGATCGCGTTGATCACAATCCCGACCACCAGTAAGGCGGTCAGGTAATACAACCATTCAGGGCCAGGTAGATCATCGATCCATAGGAGCAAGCGATCAAACCAGCTTGGTGGGTAGGGTGGAAGGGAAGTATTAAAGGTTGGTCTTGAAATAGGATCAGAGGTCATGATTTTTAGCCTCTCGACGTGCTGATCGATTGTGCGGACGCGGTCTTACGAAGGCTAGGTAGCACGGGAATTCAGCCCCCGAAGATTGGGATACGGTCCTGCGGCTGCAGAGTGCTTGCGCAGTAAGAGAAATACCTGCTCATGTGACGTTCCTGCGCGATAGCTGCGTGGACGATCGCGCTGAAAGCATTCCGCTCCAAGCCTACAAAGAGTTACTATCGATAGCGCTTCGGTGTGGGGGTGGTGAGAGCGGCAGCCAGAACAAAGTTATTCAACCAATTTTCTGTCGGAAGCCCGGAAGGAAAAGCAGTAGGCCCGCCCGGCAGACAATATGTGATCAATATATACCCGTTTTGCCCGGATTTCAACCTCCTGGTGCATTACTTCATGGTAGACAATCGATCAGGAGATTGAGGAAGTAGAGATATCGGGCCCGGGTGTGCGCTTCGCAAGCTTGACAGCCGCGTTTTGATATTGTATATATCTAATAAGTAATATAACTAAAAGGTAATATTTATGTATGGCTGCAAAAACTGATCGATTGAGTCTCATTTTCTCTGCCTTATCGGATCCTACCAGACGCGGAATCCTGGCCATGCTGGCAGAGGGCGAGAAGACAGTGAGCGAGCTAGTCGAATCTTTTGATCTCAGCCAGCCGGCGATCTCCAAGCACCTAAAGGTACTGGAGCAGGCCGGTCTGGTCGCGCGGGGACGGGAGGCGCAGCGGCGGCCGGCGATACTTCAAGCTCAACCACTCAAAAAAGCTTTCGAATGGGTAGAGCCGTACGATCAATACTGGCAGGAGAGTCTCGGGCGGGAGAGTGAGCATTCAGTAGTCATACAGCCCGATGAGAAGGTCGGGCAGCCTGAGGTTGATGAGAGGCTGAATAAACGACAAGCACAAGGACAATCCGATTGGCAGATGTTCTAATTCGTGCCGATCTCGTCCCTTGATGTAAAAAAGGTCCCTCCTTTTTCACTTCTATGTCGAACATGGATTACTCTTTAGAGCGCATTATAAGTCTCCTGAATGAGCGTGTTTGATTACTCTTTTGCCCGTGTGAGTATTTCGCGAATCACCTCT
Source organism: Anaerolineales bacterium (assembly GCA_050118075.1). Classification (GTDB taxonomy): domain Bacteria; phylum Chloroflexota; class Anaerolineae; order Anaerolineales; family E44-bin32; genus E44-bin32. Next base: position 1,053 of record JASFLN010000212.1, on the reverse strand, counting down.
GACTTTGCGTCAGCGTAATGCTGTGTGTAGCGCCAGGTCCGTGCAGCAAGTTCCTTTTTTCGCATTTCATAGAGCTTGCGATCCGCCTCGTTCGATCGCAAGCGATCACGAAATGTGAGCATGCGTTCCACCTCCTCACAATCTTTTGAGAAGACGTGCAGGTTCGTCCGGATATCGGTTCCCTTGAGCAAACGGTGCTCGAACCAATCCGGCTCGCGTATCCTCAGAACAAAGCCCTGCTTCTCTAGTGCAGGGACGTAGGCTCCCTCATCGGTGGAGTCCAGAACGACCAGCAGCATGTCGATGATCGGTTTTGCTGAGAGACCTTCAACAGAGGTTGAACCGACATGCTCAAGCAGGAGAACTTTGTCCCCGAGCGCCTGGCACACACGCTCGGATAGTTTTACAAAATCAGATCGCCAGCGGGGGTTATAGGGATCGAGCTGAATCGTGCTGTTGCGTGGTTTTCGATCGCCAATCGTCACCTCCTGTAGATATTCATCAGAGGTGTAATTTCTCACTTCTGGCTCATCTTTCGATCGGGATTTTTTATTCATAAGCACAGCCCCTTATTGAGGTCAAGGTGATTTATCGCTTGATCATCAGATATGATTCTAGGCAATCCTGCCTTCGGGATATACGGCAGGATGAATCCTTCGGATCCAGCGGATGATACTCACGATAGTAACGTGCAATCCAATAATCCCATCTGCATATAACGGAAGCCTGGAAAATCTTATCCACTTTGGCTAGTTTAAAGAGTGGTCATAACCAACCTCCTAGCCCCAACCAATTGTTATCCATTGAACCCGTCCGACTCTGAGATACAGGGGCCAATGGACACTCCTCCGTTGAGCAGCATCTCCCCATAGCTCAACCAGATCCGCCCAGATTGACTTGAGCGGATGTTGATTATGCTCGGCTTGGTACCTTTGGGTTGCTGACCAACGCTCGAGAAACCCCGCCAGTTGGTGTAGATCCTAATCTGCGATCATTTCGAATTTGGGTGTTGGAAGCTCATCAAATAGAAAACGCAACGTTTGATAGCGCTCA
>JASFLN010000211.1:0-4318 GCA_050118075.1 Anaerolineales bacterium | reverse complement strand
CGTACCCAACAAAGACGGCTACAGCGACGATAACTCGTACATTGACTCCTACGATGACTCCCTCAACTACACCAACGGTACATGTGACCCCGACGATCACTCCAACCTATGACATCCGACCACTGCAACCGGCCGCTTTTGGCACAGCGAGAGTGTGCCCGGAACTACACTCAGAAGTGGAACTAGACCCGGAGGCTCTTCAAGATGATCCGCTTGAGGAAGTACTTCGTTTCCTGAACAAAGGAGGGGATCCAAGGAGATTGAAGAGTGAAGGCGATCTGTTAGATTGGCTGCGGGTTGAGATTGTTGATCTCACCAAGGATGGTGTGCCTGAAATCCTGATCGCGTCATATCTCCTTAATGTAGTGGGATGTGAAGAAGGCCGCTATGTAAAAGAGCTTCATGTTGTGCCTGAAACTTGGACACCCTTTCCAACAATTCAAGCCAGTATTCAGGACCTGAATGGAAATCAAATTCCAGAGTTGATCGTCGATTCGTCAACCTATGGTGCCCATGATTCGAGCATAATCATCAGAGTCTACGAGTGGAATGGCAATGAATTTCGAAGTCTAATTTCTGAAAACAGTCACCATCCTCTCGTAATGGCTGGGGGTGGAGACAATGGATATGCAGTGATGTGGAATGGTTATTATTCGATCAAGGATATTGATCGCAATGGAACGAAAGAAGTAATTCTAAGCGGCGGGGTCGGAGGAGGGCGTTTTGGGTCCATACCGGAACTTGGTGAGGAAGACATCTGGATGTGGGCAGGCGATAAGTTTGTATTGATGGATGTTGTCTATGATCCCCCGCGTTACAAGTTACAAGCTGTCTGGTATGCTGATTTTTTTGCATCTCATGGTTTCTTGGAGCGCGCGATGGAATGGTATCCAAAAGCGGTTTTTGATCCGAACGTGACGGCATGGAATAAAGCCCGATTGAACTGGTCGTCACTTGGCATTGGGGAGGGAACACCCGTGCCCACCTACCCTCCACCCGATCATGAGCAGGGTCGAAGGGTCTCCGCATATGCGCGTTTCCGTATGATGGTAACGGAAGTTTTATTAGGGAATAACGAGCAGGCTGCAACCACTTTCAAAGACCTATGGGCATCCCATCCAGTGGGAGATCCGGGTAATCCCTATGCACAGCTTGCATCCGTTTTTATTGAAGATTTTGAACTTAGTCAGTCCGTTGGGCGAGGTTGTCAGGCTGTGCTTGAGCATGCCCAAAAACATCGCAATGATGACCTTGACGTGCTGCGTCCGCTAGGTTACAGCACGTATGGTGAAACCTTCATGACGTATGGATTAGAAGACATCTGCCCATATAAACCATGACGAAGTCAATGGAAAAAGGCGAAGGGGGAGATATATTTGCTGTATGCCTTCCATCATCCTAGAAGATCTCATTCAGACTCGTGGGGGCACTGGTCGTATCCAACAGACTCTTTGCATGCTCGACCTGGTGGTGAAGAAAATTGAGGAAATCTTGAGCCTCGGTATTCTCTGTCTTAGGTATCTTTTGAAATTTCGTTTCCAGATCCTTCAAGATAGCAAAGTATAGACTCTCAACACTCGTCTTGACCACGCGCGCTTCAAATTCCTCGAGGTCATGCTCCCAATGGGCTCTGTGAGTTGCGATCAATGCAATCGTCTCTTCGACCAGTAGTTGAACATTGCGATTATTGTCGCGCAGGTCGACGATCGGTACGGGTGATCCTATACTGCAGTTTGTACATTTGTCGGATTGCTCAATTTTTAGAAATCCACCGAATGTGAAGGCTTCGACGGTTTTTTCGGTGCGATCCCGCAAGATCACATCGCCAATCGTCACCTGAATTTTATTTCTTCCAGGCCAGGGATGGTAGATCTTCGAGTGCTCGATGTGGTTGTCCCGGTCGACGGTTTGGAGCCGGAGATACTCTGGATCGTAGTGTTTGACAGTAGGGTTAGTGCGTAGGTTAACATCGAGTTGAGGGGATCCCCACTCGGGCTCACCTTCCGGGGGATGGAAATAATATCCAAAACATTCGTCATCTAATCGATTATCAGCAATAGATTCACTGGCCATTTGTGTTATCTTGCTCCTTTGAGTGTCCCAGGTGGTCGGATCCAATAATCCTGACCGCGGCCGGTTTGATTTTTACTGTAAGTGGGGTGGTGGTCAAATAATCTCCATCGGCTTGCATTGGCAAGGGCGGGAATGAGCGAATGTGAATTTCATCCCTTGCTTGATAATATGTTACCTTAGGATCCAACATTTGGCGTCCAAGAATGGTGTTCCACGCCAGGCGGAAGTAATCTAGGAATGTGCGCGCCCGTACAATAAATACATCCAGAATACCATCTGTCGGTTGGATGGTGTCGCTCCAGTTCACGAATGGGTCACCCATCGAGGGGCTGTTTACCACGAAAATTTCAGCGCCTTTATACTCAAACTTCGTGCCATCAATAATAATCTCGAATCGATGAGGCTGGTAACCAAGGAGGGCCATCAAACCCCTGAAGGGATAATATAGGCGTCCAAGAAAACGCTTGCTTTGCCGATCGGTTTTACGTAATGCTACACCACTCAAGCCGACACCAAGATGAAGCATAAAGTGTTTACCTTCGACGTACATCGCATCCAGCAGGTTTGTTGCATGTGGATCAAAAACCAGATCTACTGCCCGGCGCCAGTCAAGGGGGATTTCCAGGAACCTGGCGGCACCGTTGCCGGTTCCGATAGGAATGATGGCCATAGGGATATCTGTTTCTACCAACGCATCAGCCACCATAGCGATCGTTCCGTCCCCTCCAGCGGCGAAGACGAGGTCATAGTCACCCTCCGCTATGGAGCGCATCTTTTCGTAATCTGAGTGGTCTCCAACAGTCAGATATTTGCTGCATTCCCAATTGTGTTGCGCACATTTAGCGAGGATGTATTGACTGACTGCTTGATGGTCGCTTTGCCCAGCGGAGGGGTTGATCGCGAGGAATGCTTTATTACCCATGACTTGTAGCTCACCTTCCGTTGGACGGAGACTGGTGTGTTTGAAGGTATTTTAAACTGGATGGGGGATACGTTAGGTCATTTGTGCAGCAAAAGCCTGGACGCGGGCACGTTGCGACACGGTGGGTCGAATGAAGGGGCGTGTCTGCCGAATTTCTTCCCAGGCTTCGGTTGGTGAGTGCCCTTTTTCGCGAACGAGATAGGCTGCTGCCATGGCAATAGAACGGCCAACCCCGGCTTCGCAGTGAATGTACACTCCATGCCCATGATCGACCTCGTTTTGGATGAATTCCACACCTTTCTCGAGCTGTTCGATGCTCGGGGGAGTGGTGTCAATTGTGGGTAGATAGAGGTAATGCTCGGGTGCGATACCGGCTATTTGGTCGTCATATTCGATGCGCATGTTAACAACTGCATCAATTCCCCAACGCTCCATCCTCGGCCAACCGCGGCGTCTGTATTGACCGCCCACAAATAGATGTTCGTTGACCTGGCTGAATCTACGTAGAGGTGAACCGATGATCAATCGCGCTAATAGCTCGACCATCCAGGTGAAACCAAACCAGGCGCCGCGCTGCAGGTTATCTCTGAGGATTTGATACCATTTATCAGAATGTGCCGTGGTTTCCTCGAATATCGTCTCTTCAAGATGGGCTTGTTCGGTCATAAACAGAGCTTCTCCTCCAAGGTCTAAATCCATTCGATGATTTGAAAGGATGATGTGATTAGAGTGTGCTTTTTACGTATATTTAGAGGTTAGCGTGCAATATTGGATGACGGCTTTCCTTCACCCGATAATTCTAGACAAATTCTTGCCGACCCGGGCTTTATCGCTCAGGCTTCCAGAGCCTGTTTAAGATCACTGATCAGGTCTTCGGCATCCTCCAGCCCAACAGAAAGTCGGATCAGACCATCCGGGATGCCTGCCTTCTCGCGCTCTTGCTGCGTCATGTGTTCGTGGGTGATCGTCGCGGGGTGCATGCAGATTGATCGGCTTGTTCCAAACGTCACGGCGTGGGTGATCAATTGGAATGCATTGATGACTCTGCTGGCGACTTGGATACCACCAGAAACCACGAATGAAAGCATTCCACCGGGAGCACTCATTTGCTGAGTGGCCAGTTGGTGCTGGGGGTGCTGGGGCAAGCCCGGATAATTGACATGCTGCACGCGATCATGAGCAGCCAGGAATTCTGCCACCTTTTGCGCATTCTCACTATGTCGCTGCATGCGCAGTGATAAAGTTTCCAGGAACTGCAGCGTGAGCCACGCTTCAAATGGCTGCAGCACAGCTCCGACGAACTCTGTGGTGTTCCAGCGCACA
>JASFLN010000210.1:0-4358 GCA_050118075.1 Anaerolineales bacterium | reverse complement strand
AGCCGACGCTCAGAAGAGCCGTTTCAAAGCCGACCCGAACAATGAGGGTGATTTTATCTCCAGCGGCCTGTGGGCCTGGTCCCGACATCCTAATTACTTTGGCGAGATCATGCTCTGGATCGGGGTGGCTCTCATCGCCGCTCCTGTATTGCGCGGTTGGCAGTGGGTGACGATGATCTCACCGGTTTTCGTCACGCTTTTGATCACACAGGTAAGCGGTGTCCCGATGCTGGAGAAACGTGCCGACGAGACCTGGGGTGGCCAGGAAGATTACGAGCAATATAAAAAGAACACCCCGGTCCTCATCCCACGCCCACCACAAGCATAAACGCTGAGAATTCAAACTGGGCGGCCATTAGGCCGCCCAGTTTTTGTTGAGATTTACCCATGGGCTTTAGCTCATGCGAGGAAGGATCGATGGTCCGGACAATCGCATGGATCATGTGCTCATTTGGATCTTGACTGCCCAGGCTAAGACCTGCGGCTGCAATCCAGATCGACACACTGGTCGATCCTTACCCCGTTCGGTGGTTTTTCTCGGTGGCCGTGTGCCTGAGTGATCGATACCTCATATGGCCTGGCTCCAATATCCCCAATCACCAATGCCAGATCGCTGATCCCTAAACCCTATTTCTCCTGTTTGCTCGTCTCCACATCCAGAAGACAATGAATGACGTGAGCACAATCAATAATGAGGCGATCACAACCGGCACGATAATCGAAAGGATAGAGATCACCGCCGCAATGATATCCTCGGCGATGCTTACCGGCACATTCCCAACCCCGGCCGTCGTGGCCGTCACCGTTGGGCGGACCACGGCGGTCTTGGCTACATGCACCCCTCCGGCGATTAAGAGACCCGCGATCAAGGCGAGTATAGGGCTCACATCGGTGATGACGTTGGCGCTTGCCGCAAAAGCTATCGCGCCAGCTGTTGGTCGGACGAAAGTCATGATGACATCATTGATATGATTGACAGCCGGGAACTTATCAGCGAAAAATTCGATCACGCTCAACACAATCAATACGCCGATCACCCACCAGCTTGTCAGCGCGTCCCACGGATGATTGAGCGTGAATAAGTCCGTGAAGCGACCGATCAGCGAGATGACCAATAAAGGAAGGTATGCGTTTAGGCCTGCGCTTGCTGACAAACCAAATGCTGCGAAGACTCCACTCCATGGATCCATTGTTAGCTCCTCTAAAGATGAAAACCGGACCAGGTTCCAGTTGCTAAATAACGCAGCAGGTCAATGACGCCGATTTGAGCCAGCGCCAGGCTGAACCCTAGTGCAAGCGGTAAAAGTAAATCCCACGCCCTCTCGGCGACACCCTCCCGCTTGAGAATCTGCAGTGCGATCAATCCATAGGCCATATTTAATAAAACCAACACTCCCGCCGCGCTCAAGATCGCCAGCGGATAAAGTACAAGCGGGTGCTCGCTGAGCACGAGCAGGTCCACGATCGCCACAAACAAGGCCAGGAATGAGAGACTTTTCCAACCCGGCAGAACCCTTTCCTGCTTCCAGTCACGCCAGGCAAGTTGTTGGAATGGGGCATAGATCATCGTCATTAGACCGATCCCGATCATACTGCCTGTGATCAGGCGCAGTGTGTTGTTGGGCACGTAAAGTTGTGGTGCCTCCGGTATCAAGGTCGCGAACGAGTTCAACCCATCCAAAGCCCAGATACCCGCTCCGGCAAAGAGTACCGCGATGATCCCTTTGCTGGGATACAACCCCGCCCTTCCTGCTGTGGCGCCAAAATAGAGAAAGGTCGTCAACGCACCCAGATACATACCTGTGCATCGAGCGCATAGGGGAAGCGTCCGCTCACCAAGGTGGAACGAGCGCATATCGATACGATGACAGACTGCGTATCCAATCGCGTCCATCTTACCCAGCAAACCCTCGGGTGTGAGTGCCAGCCACAGGGCAGTGATGATGAGCACACCCAGCGCAACCGCTGCGTGAACAGGTTGGAATTCCCGCTTGATCATGGTCCAACATTATAGTGTATTCGCAGGTGCTCATCCTTGAAGGTTTAGACGTGCTGCTTCTTGACGCTCACTTGCGGTGACGGTTATAATCTTCGCGCCTTCCTCGGTAGCTCAACGGCAGAGCGGCCGGCTGTTAACCGGTAGGTTGCAGGTTCGAATCCTGCCCGAGGAGCCTCTTACCAGTGCGCATCGAATAACTTCGGTGCGCATTTCTTATCCTCAGCGAAAACCAACCTCTAGATTTCCAGCCTCCAGATTTGCCATACAATCCAATTCGATAGAAAGTTCTCATAACCGCTCGCTGCGGAATGTTTCCTGCAATCCTTTCTTCGAGAGAGATCGATGACATTGCACGATTGGTGCACAAGAAAAATTAACCTTTCCTCATGAAAAACCAGGGTGTAAGACGCACAGAACTTGCTTTGCTCGCTGCCAGCATTCTGCTTGTCGTTGCCGTAATTACGCTCTTCTTCCAGCAATTGCCTCTCCAAAACACTACCTTGGCAATGGATTGGAAGACCGAGTGGGCTGCGATGCGTGGCGGCAATCTGAACTACCGTCCTGTCGACGGAGTGCGCTTTCCCCCCTGGTCACTCCTGCCACTGCTCCCTTTGGGATTGTTGCCGATGAAGATCGCTTGGGGAATTCTGGCCGGTATCAGCGTGTGTATTGTGGCTGCAAGCGTGCCGCGCATTCCATTAAAAACGCTTTATCTGGTGAGCATCCTGTTCGCAGTTATCTCATTCCCCTCGATACGAAATATCGTCGATGGCAATTTTGAAGCGATCGTGGTCGGGGGCGTCGCACTGCTGCTCTATGCCTATAAACACGAGAACGTTTTGTTGTTGGTGCTCGGTTTCGTATTCGCAACGATCAAAATCCAGGTAGTAAGCTTGCTGATCGCCATTCTCGCTGTATACGTCATTCTCACCTGGCAGAAGGGAAAATGGTTAAGGGCAGGCATTCTCACCGCTGCGATAATCCTCCCTGCATTACTCTGGCGTGGCAGAGATTGGTACATCGCTGTTTTTGGTGCCAACTACGACAAGTACACCAACAGCATCATCGACATAAGCCTATCGGCCGCGTTGACCCGCCTTGGATGTATACCACCACCCATTATCGCTCTGGCAATAGCCTTAATCCTCATAGCCACCATAACTGTAGCCTGGAAGACTCGACCGTCTTTGTCAGCAAATGAAGCTGGCTCATTAATCGCAGCCTCGTTACTGCTGGCACCCTATGCTGCAGGAAACAGCGTCCTAACCCTGTTTGTAATGGGTATCATCCCTCTCTTTCAGACCCAGCCATGGCTTGGCGGCACGCTCATCGTGTTCTTCAACTTCCCTTATCTTTGGTCCACAGAAACCCTATACAACTACCAGGCTTACTATTGGACCAGCCTGGTTTTTGTTACTTGGGTGCTCCTCACCTGGAAATCTATACGAGACCCACGATAAAACGGCAGAGGCATTCCAGCGAATACCTCCACCGGGATAGATCGCAAGCTGCACAATCACCGCGGTTTTCGCTGCAGCTCATCCAATCCTTGCCGCTCCCTCGTTAAAATGAGAAGCGCCCTCTCGGGCGCTTCAAGAAATCTCTTATCCCTGTATGGGATGATTTCACTCGTGAATAGTGGCTTGTCGGTTAGTCAAGCAGTTCGTCCGGGACATTCCCCCCGTTTTCGGCGATCTCAATTAAAACTGCTTTGTGAAGCCAGGTGTTCATCTCGGCTGAATCATCCATTTTATCTGCCGGGCAACCAAGTTCCTTCGCCAGCTCAACACGAGCTTCGTAGCTGCTTTCGATGCCAAGCAGTTTCAACAGGTCGACAATGGAGGTCTTCCAATTGAGTTCCGCTGGGTTCTCATCAGCCATCTTCTCGAGTTTACCCATCACATCAACTACGGTGACTTCCGCTTGTTTCTGCTCACGACGTGAAGCGCGCAGCTTCGCAATGCGATCGGCCATCGCAGTATCTTTACCTGCTGCCGGCTTCGGGGCTTCCGCTTTTTGCTCTTGATCCTTACGCAACCCCAGACTGCTCAGGATTTTTCCAAACATACTCATTGCTATCTTCTCCTTTGATAAATTGACAATGACATCAAAAGTCTATCACACAACCCGGGCAAAGATCGTTATCTTGGCTGATCCCGAGAACGAACTTAAGTACCGATGAATAACCGTTGAAAGTAGATATAATTTCGAGCATAAGGCTACCCAATGCACGCCAAGGAGATATTCACATGGCAAAATTCGAGATCTACAAGGACAAAAAAGGGCAATTCCGTTGGCGGCTGCTCGCCAACAACAACCAGATCATCGCCTCCGGTGAGGGCTACAGTTCGAAAGCAAG
>JASFLN010000209.1:0-4376 GCA_050118075.1 Anaerolineales bacterium | reverse complement strand
TGCCAGCTTGTAATAGCAGAAAGGCGATGATTCCCCTCCCCCGAAAAATCTGTGCGCTCGCACCACCGAAAAGTGAGTAGACGAAGCCCATGCTCAACCAGCCGATGATCGGCGCACTCTCCCGATTAACTACCCATGCTATCCCTCGTGATGTCGCCCGGACCAGATACCACTGCCATTCTGGAGCACAAACTTCAAACACATCGGGGGTCAGACGAAGAGTGGCTATCGAGGCGCGGCATTGCTCATCCATCGCGATCATTATTTCGGCAATGCCCGCTTCAATAAGGAAAATTGCCCCAGCTAAGAGCGCTCCAATCACGAAGATCTTCGTGCGTGCATCTAATTTGATTGATTTGCGCTTTTTGTTGTTCCCAGTGGTCAAGACCGCCTCCAAGCCAATAGCTTACTCATCTCCCAGACTAATTCCCAGGCCACGTGCTGTGAGTACTGCGTCGCCATTTATATCGACCCGCTTGGGTACCGAAAGTGCCTCTTCCAGGGTCACATCCCGCACATGTTCACCTTGTAGTGAGACCATGTGACCATGCTTCTCCTCCATCGCAATCCTTGTCGCCGCGGCACCAAATCGGGTTGCAAGCCACCGGTCGAATGCGGTTGGTTGCCCCCCTCTCTGGAGATGGCCAAGGACCGTAACGCGAGTTTCCATTCCGCAGGTTTCAGCGACGAAATCACCAACCCCCAGGCTGATGCCCCCTAATCTTGCCACCGTGATCTCATCACCAGACCGAGAGTACACTTGTGCTCCGTCCACGGGATGTGCTCCCTCTGCTACAGCAATAATGCTGAAATGACGACCGCTTTCAGCCCTTAGATTTATCTTGCGGCAAACCGCTTCATGGTCAAACGGGATCTCAGGGATCAAGATCACATCGGCTCCGCCGGCGATGCCGGCATGCAGTGAGATGAAACCTGCGTCTCTACCCATCAACTCCAACACCATAACCCGGTGATGCGATTCGGCGGTTGTGTGAAGCTTGTCTATCGCTTCGGTAGCGGTAGATACCGCTGTGTCGAAGCCAAACGTCACGTCTGTACCGCCGATGTCGTTATCGATGGTCTTCGGTACTCCAACTACCGGGCAGCCTTTTTGGTAGAGCTCATAACTAATACGCAGCGTACCATCGCCACCCACAACAATAAGCGTATCTAATTGAAGAGCGTTTATCTTTTCGGCAACTTCATCCGAGACATCAACAACCACTTCTTCGCCGTCACGTACGACTCGCCTGGCGAATGGATTGCCACGATTGGCAGTACCAAGAATCGTGCCACCCCTTGGCAGGATGCCGCGCACATCAGACCTGGTCAGTTCTATCGTTTTGCCACTCTCGTACAAACCATCGAATCCATCATAGATCCCGATCACCTGGGCGCCATAAACATTCAGTGCAGTTTTCACTACCGCACGGATCACGGCGTTCAAACCTGGCGCATCTCCACCACCTGTTAGGATTCCGATCCGACCTGTCATTTTCTTTGCCTCATCGTCTCAAGTTGGCAATCTGTTCACGCTGACTTTTATAGCCATCAACAAGTGTGTATCACGAAGAATATCAAACTGCAAACAGGGGAAACTCTCAGCTCTTAACCGTTAATAGTACTATTCGCTTGTAAACAACAGAACAGATTTTGGTCTAGAATATTGTTGGCCCGGGTACCGTGTCATGAGAAAGCATTCTTACGATCAGGTTCCCGATTGGTCGATGCGTATTTTCTCTAATCATTGCAAGCTCATTATTAGGCTTGTGGTAACCAGCTCTCGGGAGGTCGGATAATGTCGGAAAAGGGAAGCAGCTCACGAGGCATCATCAACACTGAATTTCTGATGACCCTGGTGATATTAATTGGCCTGGTCGGGATCGTGATCGTCGTACTCATCGGGGTCACGACTCGCGAAGAACGCGCTAGAAATAATGACGAGCTGGCCGTGGTCCAATCGGCAATCATCATCTTTATGAACCAGAACGAGACGAATACCATCACACCGCGTACAAAAGAGAATGCAGATGTCATTCGGACAGACGATACGGATGCACCCTTTAAGACTTACCTGCGCACACTACCCACTCGTTGCAGCTATTATTGGGGTGTGGAAGGAGACGTGACCCAGGTCCAGTGTCCATAAAATCAAGCAGTAAAAATGAAGACAGCCGCCATTTTCATGGCGGCTGTCTTTTGCTTCAATCCAAATCATCTAATCCAGATTCCAATAAGAGATTTCTTCGATCATTGTTGTGAAATTCGACGTCTGAGCGGAGCTGACGAACAACCCGAACAACCCCTCATCTGCGTGACTCGTATCACTGACCTGGACCAGGAACTCGCCGTTCACGTACAGGCTTAACTGGTTCCCATCAGCCCATATACCGACTCGATTCGTCGCCTCTGGTCCAGCATTGATGCTCTCGTCCGGTGTCCACCCGACAATCATACCCATCGAATCACCGTCCCAGCTGCGCAGGGAGTAGCGTCCATCACAGGATATTCCAAACAAATAACCGATATACCCGTTATCGCCACCTGTGGAACGTACCATCAGTCCGTAAGCATCCCTTCCCCCACACTGGCCGAAAGTCCCTGTGGCCTCCAGATACAAATCCTCCGCCCGCCGCCAGCTTAACACCCAACTGTTGAAGAAATCAGGGTTATAAGCTGTCATATCTAAACCATCCGAGCCGACCTCGAAACTTGCATGGGTATCTGTGTAGAGTGCCCAATCGGAGGCATCCTGGAAATTGTCTACCCAGGTTGGATTCTTGAGAGTGCTGCGCGGATCTTCAGCGTTGAGGGTAGGTGTTGTCGTGACTTCTTCAGTGGGTGTCAGCGTTGGAGTGGGCGTGGCCCCGGGAGTCGTCGTGAAAGTGGGTGTATCTGTCTGGGGAACGACAGTCTGAGTAGGAGGAAGCGGGGATTCTGCTGGCTGATACGGTGGGAGCAGTTCATAATCCCAGGCAAAATATACATCGGCTTGGATCTCTTCAGGTTCCAGCTCAACCTGGGTCATGATCACGTCTTCAGATTGCCCCAGACCGGGGTACGTCCATGTGCCCGGGAGCAGGATACCTGAGTTGCTGGCGCTGGCTGCATCGACAGACACACAGTAGTTGCCAGCCACTAAACCTCCGAAGAGGTACAGCCCATCCGGCTCAGTCCTTGTTGTTGCATATCCGAAGGAAGGGCATGCGCCCTCACCCAGGCGAACTTCTACACCGCCTATACCAGCCTCATTTTGGTCCAGACGCCCATTGGCCATATAGAACGATCCATCACCACCGAGCACGCAGCCATCCGGTGGATTCGAGGGCAATGCTTGGTCAGGTCCAGGTGCAGCACAGACATCATGCCAGATGCGTCCGGCAATACCGGCTTCCCCTGCCTCGACCGGAGTTACAACCTCCTGGGGATAATTACAAGCGGTTAAGCCGATCATGGTCAAGCTTAGGATCAACCAATAGACGATGCGATTCTCACTCAGCAGCCACATTCCTCTCGAACCTCCTGACGCGTCATCCACACGATAAAAAAGGAACCATCGCCAATATAGCACGACGATGGTCGGAAAAAAAGATGGTGCCCCCACGGGGGTTCGAACCCCGGTTTCGGCCTTGAGAGGGCCGCGTCCTGGGCCACTAGACGATGGGGGCAACGGCTGTGATTCTACCACCCGCTCGAATCACCGTCAACGGAAAGGGCATCCATGATGCTCAAAAACGACCAAAACACCCCCCACCCTGCATGCTATAATAATCCGAACGAAATTTGTCATAATTACGAGTGTGGGAAACCTGTTATGGTGTCGGTGCAGCTTAAACACGAAGTAGAAAAGATATTGCCCTCGGTTCGCAAACCCGGGCGCTACACGGGAGGAGAACTCAATCAGACTGTCAAGAATTGGGACTCCGTAGATGTTCATGTTGCGCTGGCATTTCCGGATATCTACGATCTTGGGATGTCCAATCTAGGTTTGATGATCCTGTATGACATCATCAACAAAGAAGAGAGTATGCTTGCCGAGCGGGTCTTCTCGCCCTGGCCGGATATGGAAGCGGCACTTCGCGAAAACGGCCTGCCGCTCTTCTCACTTGAAACCAAGCACGCCTTGGGCGCATTCGATATCCTCGGCATTTCACTCCCCTACGAAAGCCTCTATACGAATGCACTCAATCTATTGGATCTCGCCGATATTCCAGTGATGGCGGAGCACCGTGAAGACCATCACCCGCTGGTCATCGCCGGGGGTCATGCAACCCTGAACCCTGAACCGATGGCATCTTTCATCGACGCATTCGTTATCGGCGAGGGAGAAGAGGTCATCCTCGAAATCGCACAGGCTGTTCGAGCGCATAAACGGG
>JASFLN010000208.1:0-4391 GCA_050118075.1 Anaerolineales bacterium | reverse complement strand
CCTCAACGATATGGATGGCGCAACGGTCTGCGTGTTGTCTGGAACCACCACAGAACTTAACCTTGCAGACGCATTCTCTTCACGTGGCATAAGCTATACCCCTCTGGTCTTTGACAAATCGGATGAGACCGCGGCAGCCTATGACCAGGGGCGCTGTGACGGACTGACCTCAGATAAATCCCAATTGGCAGGCTTGAAGACCACGCTCGCCAACCCCGCAGACCACCTCATCCTCCCAGAAACGATGTCGAAGGAACCTCTTGGTCCAGTCTGGGCGCATGGTGATCAGCAGTGGGGCGATCTGGTAACCTGGGTCGTCAATGGCATTATGATCGCCGAGGAAAAAGGGATCACAGCATCCAACGTGGCTGAGATCGCTGCTAGCGCACCAGAGGACCCAGAGGTTGCGCGTTTGCTCGGTTTAGAGGGTGACTTCGGTCAGCTGCTAGGGTTAGAGCCAGACTTCATGGTGAATGTTATCAGTGCAGTCGGGAACTACGGTGAGATTTATGAGCGCCACCTTGGTCCAGACGGTACGGACATCCCAAGAGCTGGAAGTTTCAACGCTTCATGGAGTGATGGCGGTTTGATCTACCCTCAACCCTGGCGTTGATCCAGACTGAGTTCGTCTTACAGGCTGACATGTTGCAGCCCGGAATAATCCGGGCTGCAACATCATCCAAGCCGGATTAGAAAATCGCCCGATGAACCCTCCAAAAAACCGGAGCTCTGAAATCAGTTTCTGGTCTTTCTGGCGTGACACTCGTTTCCTGCAAGCCCTCGGTCAGGCGCTTTTCCTGCTATTGTTATTCTTGGTTGGCCGATGGTTGATCGGAAATCTGCTCACCGCACTCGACTCGCGCGGTCTCAGCCTGAGTTTCGAATTCCTGCAGCGCACCGCTGGATTCGGTATCGGGGAGGGCTTACCGTTCGAAAGGACCGATAGCTTCTGGTATGCCTATGTAGTCGGCGTGGTCAATACGTTACGAGTGATCCTGATCGGGTTGGCATTAGCCACCATTCTCGGCATTCTCGCCGGGATCGCGCTTCTATCACCCAATTGGCTGCTGCGCTCAATAGTTAGCGCCTATGTAGAGGTCATGCGCAACACACCCTTACTGGTGCAGCTTTTCTTTATATATTTTGGAATTATTCTGAAACTGCCTTCACTACAAGAACGCATTACTTTGGGACCTTTCAGCTTGAGCCAGCGGGGATTCTTCTTCCCACGAATGGTACCCATGGAGAGCTTCCCCATCTGGATCATCGTCGTGGTCATCGGCACCACCGCAGCGATTATTATCTACAGCTTGCTCTATCGAAAACGGGTGATCGAAGGAGTCGAAACACGACCCGGGTTGTGGGCGCTGCTGCCGCTCTTGGGCCTTCCGTTCATTGCCTGGATGGCGCTGCCGATAGCTCCGCTGACCCTTGAGTCCCCCATCCTGGATGGCCTGCGCATGGTCGGCGGAGCGCAGTTGACCCCGGAATTTGCCGGCATCCTGCTTGGATTGGTGCTCTATACCGCTGCGTTCATCGCGGATATTGTGCGCTCTGGGATCCTCGCCGTCCCTAAAGGGCAGACGGAAGCTGCAACGGCTATGGGCTTGAGTAAGTTCGAAGTCCTGCGGTTGGTCATCCTTCCCCAGGCGCTCAGGGTCATTATCCCGCCCCTGACAAACCAATACCTGAACCTGGCGAAAAACTCCAGCCTTGCTGTCGGGGTAGGTTACCCGGATCTTTACAACGTATCATCCACTATTTTCAACCAATCCGGCCAAGCGGTGCAGGTCATCACACTGATGATGACGACTTATCTGCTTATATCGCTCTTGATTTCAGCCATCATGAACGCTATCAATGCAAGACTTAAGATTGTTGAGCGGTGAGAATGTCGACTGAAACCGTGTCAAAACCTAAAATGGAACGCCCTCCCACGACTTCTGTGGGCATAATCGGCTGGCTGCACCAAAACCTTTTCAGCAGCTGGTTAAACAGCATCCTGACCATCGTGTCGCTGGGGATCATCTACCTGCTCGGGCGCGGAATTCTCTTATGGGCATTTACTGAGGCGAATTGGGCAGTCATCAGCAGTAATATCCGTGTCCTGGCCTGGGGGCGCTACCCGGATAAGGAAGTCTGGCGCCTGGGGATCAGCTTGTTGATCCTTGTCGTGATGGGTCTCCTAACCTGGATCGTTTGGCGCTCATCGCTTGATCAAAGAATGCGCCGCGCGATCTTGGCTGGCTGGACAATCAGCCCATTCTTGATCGCAGTGCTCATTCGGGGCTTCGAGCTGCCCACATTCTCAACCATTGCAAATAATCTCGGATATTACATTTATCGACCGGAACTAATGCCACTGCTCGGGGAAGCGTGGCGAGCGACCGCTGCGCTGATCTTGATCGGGTTGGTTTCAGGCTTTAACTTCGCTTCTCTGTCTAGCAGGATCCATCGCTGGCTTGCCCTGCTACCTCCACTGGTTTTGTACGTCTTTTTGCTGCCATTGGGTTTCGAACCCAATGGCACCATATTCAGTCTCACACTCCCCAGACTGTTAGTACAGACTCTATCGATTCTGCTTGGTTTCTTCGCCGGACACAACCTGGGTCGCTCTCTGGCTGCTGTCAGCTCGATCCGCAGGCTTCATATCGGCAGTTGGGCACTTTCTATACCACTTCTTGTCTATATATTGACTACTTTCGACGTCGGGGTGGAGCGAGTAGCGCCAATTGAACCGTTGGCGATTATCGAACCTAACATATGGAGTGGGATGCTGCTCACACTGCTGCTGTCCATCGTCAGCATAGTAGCCTCTTTCCCCATCGGTGTGTTGCTTGCGCTTGGTCGTCGCAGCAAACTGCCAGTAGTCAAGACCTTCAGCGTGCTATTTATCGAAATCGTGCGTGGCGTTCCACTTATTACGATCCTGTTCATGGCGCAGGTGATGCTCCCGCTATTCCTGCCGCTTGAATTAACTGTCGACCGTGTCATCCGCGCCATGGCCGGGATGACACTCTTTACGGCTGCATACTTGGCCGAGATCGTGCGCGGTGGCCTTCAAGCAGTCCGCAATGAACAAATTGAAGCCGCGCGCGCCTTGGGCTTGAGCGAAATTCTAGTGACTGGTTTGATCGTGCTCCCCCAGGCTTTAAGGGCGGTGATCCCACCGATCATGGGACAATTCGTCAGCATATTTAAGGATACGACCCTGGTGACCATCGTTGGCCTACTGGATCTGTTAGCAGTCGGGCAGAGTGTTATCAAACAGCGCGAGTTCCTGGGTGCTGTACGTGAAATCTACCTTTTCGCAGGTATTTTCTATTTCGTTATAAGCTATGCCATGTCACTTGCCAGCCGGCGCCTGGAGCGTCAACTGGGTGTGACTGAGGAGCAGCAGTGAGGTACTCGTATGACTGAACCGATCATAACCTGCCGTGATGTGAATAAATGGTTTGGAAATTTCCATGCTGTACGGGGTGTGGACATGGAGGTCGATAAAGGTGAGGTGATCGTTATCTTCGGCCCTTCCGGTTCAGGTAAATCTACTTTCATACGCACCATCAACCGTCTCGAGGAACACCAGCGTGGGCAGATCATTGTCGATGGCATCGAACTGACCCATGACGTACGCAACATCGCTGCCATCCGGAGCGAAATCGGCATGGTCTTTCAGCAATTCAACCTCTTCCCGCATTTATCTGTGCTAAATAATGTGTCGCTCGCCCCCATCTGGGTGCGTAAATGGCCGAAGGAAAAAGCCGAAGAGGTCGCAATGGAGCTGCTCACTCGTGTGGGCATCCCCGAGCAGGCCGAGAAATATCCCGGGCAACTCTCCGGAGGTCAGCAGCAGCGGGTTGCTATCGCAAGGGCGCTGGCCATGCAGCCTAAAATCATGCTCTTTGATGAGCCGACTTCCGCGCTCGATCCTGAGATGATCAAGGAAGTCTTGGATGTGATGATCGGATTAGCCCGTTCCGGTATGACGATGCTGGTCGTCACCCACGAGATGGGTTTCGCGCGTGCGGTCGCAGACCGGATGTATTTCTTCGACGAAGGACTCGTTGTGGAGAGTGGAACGCCTGACGATATCTTCAACAACCCGCAAGAAGACCGTACCAAGCTCTTCCTATCTCAGATCCTTTCTCATTAGAATTGCTGCGAACATGCAGCAGCCTGCTTCCCGGGAAAAGGTCTTTTCAACTTTTCCATTTACCTCTACACTCCTATCCTGTCTAAATCATAATACTCTGACGCACCAAGAGGATGAACAAAATGCAGGAACCGCCTCCTATCTCTGAAGATTATATGAAGAGCAGACTCCAGAAATTGCTTGCGATCCCAAGCCCCACAGGTTGGACGGATCTAGCCATTGAATATGTCAGTCAGGA
>JASFLN010000207.1:0-4398 GCA_050118075.1 Anaerolineales bacterium | reverse complement strand
TCAGATTATTGTTGATTTCAGAGATGCTACGCCTGAAAATCGAGTTTGGTTCATATTATTTAGATGCACTTCTTATGAGAATGTTACCTCACGATCGGATCAGGTATTTACGTTTGGGCTTGCTTTATCCGGATTTAAACATATAGCCAACACCCCAGCGTGTGAGAATGTAGCGCGGCTCGTCTGGATCCGGCTCGAGTTTTTTACGCAAGCGGCTGATATGCACGAACAGGTCGTGGCGCTTGTGGGCTTTATCCGAGCCATAGAGATGGTCCAGCAGTTGGTCGTATGTCAGCACCCGGCCTTCATTCCTGGTCAGGTAGGCAAACAGATTAAATTCAGTCGGCGTCAGCTCAACATGTTTCCCATGACTCCAGACTTCCTGAGAATCAAAGTCAATCAGGATGCCACCGGAGCTGATTTGGTCGCTGTCTGATTCGACAAAAGCCTCTTTCCTGCGGAGCACTGCTCGCATTCGGGCTAGGAGTTCATCTGACTGGAAGGGCTTGGTAATGTAATCATCCGCGCCGGAATCGAGCGCCGTGATCAACTGTTCCATGCTGGTATGGGAGGTCACCATCAGGATGGGCACATTCGACCAGCGACGTACGTTGCGACATACTTCGATGCCCTGGATTCCTGGAAGGTTCCAATCAAGCAGCACGATGTCGTAGGGAGTCATCTGGAGTAGGTCAATCGCTTCGGTGCCGTTGTCGGTCACCTCCGTCTGATAGCCTCCTTCATGGACGATGGTTTGGATCAACGACTGAAAATCCGGTTCATCCTCAACGATGAGGACCTTCAATTCTTCGGCATCGGCATGGAACTGATCGGCTTGGGATGAGCTCTCGCTGGGCTCAGGGGTAGGCCTGTGTTCCTTTTGTGCGCGGGATGGATCGGGCATCGCAGGGATTGTGAACGTGAAGCGAGTACCCGTTTCAAAGCCTTGAGGGGGGCTTTCTAGCCAGATTTTTCCTCCGTGGGATTCAACGATCCTGCGGGAAATGAAGAGCCCCAGGCCAGACCCGCCGTCTTCATCTTCAGCCTGTGTATATTTATCGAAGATTGTCTTTTGATCCTCAGCAGGGATGCCTGGACCGAGGTCGGTGATAGAGATCTTCAGCATAGCTCCAGTATTTTCGGCATTAATAAGGATCGGTTCCTGGTCCGGAGAGTATCGCTGCGCATTGTCGACCAGATTAATGAGGACCTCCTCCATGCGGCCGGGGTCGACCCGTGCATAAGGAAGGTCTTCAGGGATCGTCATCTCGATATCGATCTGATCATATTTGGCCCTGATGCGGTTGAGTGCATCCTGGATCAATTCCTCTACGTGGACAGATTCAGGCTTGAGGCCCAATCGGCCGGCTTCGACCCTCGTGAGTGCCAGACTGCGATCGACTTGATGAAGTCAAAGACCATTTCATCGCCCCACTGTTTGTAGTTGCCAAGCAGAGCGGTAGCGTGACCTTTCAGGCTGGCCAGTGGGGCGCGTATGTCATGGGCGAGAATCGAGAGCAGTTCGAGCTTCCAGCTGACACGATCACGCATCTCGGTGACATCCTGGACAAGGCCGCCCCACCCGGAAGATGTCCCCTGGTCATTCCAGACGGGAAAGAGCGTGATTTCTAAATAGGTCGGAGAAGCCCCGCGCAGGGCGATCTCAATGGTTGGGCGTTCATTGACCGAAGTCACCGCGTGGCTGAGTGATTGCTGCACGACCTCCGGTTCGATGGCTTCGGAGATGAACAACCCGAAAAGCTCTTGATAACTATTGGCAATGATGCTTCCGTCTTTAAATTGGAGCATGTTTTGCAATCCAAGGTTTGCTTCCTCGATTTTTCCATCTTGATCGACGAGAAATATTCCAGCGGTCATGGCTTCCAGCAGGGAGTTAAGACGAGCGTTCTCCCTGCTCAGCGAACGCTGGTGTGCTTTCTGTTTTGACAAATTAGTCAGCGTGATCTCGAATACCGGTTCACCTTCGAAGGTGAGATGACTCCCCGAGAGAAGTACGTAGGTTGGTTTATGGTCATGGCGATTGATGCGAGCTTCACGATGCCGGATGACTTTGCCGGCTTTTAAGTCCGCCAGAATCTCCTGCGCCAACTCGTGATCCGTGAACAAATCTTCAAATAAATACTTACCTGAAAGCCAATCGTCATACTGAAATCCCAACTGACTGCTGAAAGCGTGATTGGCGAGCAAGCAGCGCCCTGTGTGGTTGAAAATCAAGCGTGGATTCGCGGCATGTTCATATAGATGTTTATAGGCGTTCTCTTCGTCCATTGTGTCAGCCTTTTCGAGCAAAAGGATGCATGCAGAGTATTGCATCCGGCAGGTTTAGATCCTAATAACCCAAATCTGAATGAATGTGATTGAATGTCGACGTGGGGGAAATGAATCTATTTCTCTCTTAATTCTATCTAACAGATGCTCGGGAGTCAAATGACTGTACTCATTCAAGCCTCTAGATAGAGTTTAGCGAGAATGAAGTAGCCGTGTTTAGATGGGTGCAACACTGCCCTCCGAAAATATAACTGTGTGATAGAAAGCGATGCAGGAGGTCACAATGCAAGCACGCGGCGGAATTAAAGTCGGGCAATTTTTCGGGATCGATATCTATATCGACTGGAGTTGGCTATTGATCTTCTTGTTGATCACGTGGAATCTGGCAACCGGTTTTGGTGAAATCCATCCCGATTGGAGCACGACGCTCATTTGGGGTCTGGGCTTACTGGCTTCCGTTCTTTTCTTTTCCTCGGTGCTGGCACATGAGTTAGCTCACTCGTTGGTAGCCCGATCACAAGGCTTGCCCGTACGACGGATCACTTTGTTCCTGTTTGGAGGGGTCTCCAACATCGAGCGCGAGCCACCCTCCCCGAAGGCGGAATTTCTAATTACGATCGTCGGACCGGTTACAAGCATTGTGCTGGGTCTGATTTTTATACTGATCTCAGGTGTCAGCATGGGTGCTGTGCTGCCCGTTCAAGGTCAGGGACTGGAGGCGCTCTCTGGATTGAGTCCATTAACCACGATGCTGCTCTGGCTCGGACCGATTAACCTGATCCTGGGGATCTTCAACCTGGTCCCGGGGTTCCCGCTGGACGGGGGCCGGATCCTGCGTTCCATTCTTTGGTCGATGACAGACAATTTGCGCCGTGCCACTCGCTGGGCATCGTTTGTGGGGCAGGGTATTGCATGGTTGATGATCGTTGCAGGTATCGCCATGATTTTTGGATTCCAAATTCCGTTTTTTGGGACCGGATTCGTAAACGGTTTGTGGCTGGCGTTCATCGGATGGTTCCTGCACAGCGCATCTGCACAGAGCTACCGACAAGTCGTGGTCAATGACATTCTTGAAGATATTCCGGTTGAGCGTATGATGAAGCGTGAGGTGCCCAAGGTGAACGCTGACATCACCGTCATCCAGCTTGTCCAGGAGATCATGGACAGCGATGACTATGCATTCATTGTGATGGACGGTGACCAGATGGCGGGTATTGTCACACTTCAGGACATGCGCAAGGTGAATAAAGCCCGGTGGGATGAAATTCGGGTGCGTGAGATCATGACACCGCGCGATAAGCTCGAGATTGCTACACCCGATCAGGATGCAGCGCAGGTATTAAGCACCATCACCCGGCAAGATATTCGGCAAATCCCCGTCGTTCAGGATGGCCAGTTACTGGGTGTGCTCCGGCGACGGGATATCATCCGCTGGCTGCAGATACATTCAGACGCTCAGATGGCACGATAGTTTTATCGATTAGAAACTGCGGCGTGTCGTCTGGTTGCTGCACCTTTCCGGCAAGTTGTCTCAATTTTTACAGCGGATTGAAAGGCGAAGCCCGCTTTGAATGACAGTTATTCGCCGCTTCAAGGTTTGGGTTTGAAGGGTGATATTTTGTAGGGGCACGATGCATCGTGCCCCTACCGGTTTAGGTAATCCTGAAGAAGGTTTGCGGATGATGTCTACATCACCAAACAGATGAGAAGACTAAAACATACCTTTCCCCGACTCCAAATCCTCTATCACTCTGCATCCCATCCATGCTTTCCCACCAAGGGCACAAATCGCACTGCCCCTAGATCGTCCTGTTCCAGCGACCCATCAGGTGTTTTGGTTAACTGCATGAGATGCTGGCTGGTGGTGTGTTTCCCCACCGGCAAGACTAAATGACCACCGACGGCCAACTGCTCAACAAGCGGTTCGGGTACTTCCGGTGCGCCTGCGGTGACGACGATGCCATCGTAAGGGGAAGCTTCTGGCCAGCCATTCGTCCCATCCGCATGGATGACATGGACATTGCAGATGCCGATCTGCTGGAGCAGTTCGTCGGCTTTCTCTGCTAACGCTGCATGGCGTTCTAAAGAGTAAATTTCGCGTACGATGAG
>JASFLN010000206.1:0-4399 GCA_050118075.1 Anaerolineales bacterium | reverse complement strand
GATATGATTGATCATTACGATCGCAGGGCCTTTCATCGGGAAGTTCTCCGTACCCTCGACGCGATCAAACTTAAGTAAGAACCGGAATCCTATGTTCTCTATCATCCAGCGCAGAATCCAACGCTGGCGTTCAAGCGCGGCATGATCGTAAGTGGAACCCGGCTGATACGCCATTGCTTCGTCACGCTCCCTTTTTGAATAAAATCCAAATCTACGATGATCCCTGACCTGAGTCGATGATTTGCAGGACCTCCTGCAGCTCCTCTTCGACCGTCATGGAGGTGTTGTTTAAGACGTATGCGTCCGGGGCAGCTTGCAGCGGGGCTAATTCCCGTGTGGAATCAATCCGATCGCGCTTACGCATATCCTCAAGAATATCCTCAAACATTGGGGCTTCACCACGTGACCTGCACTCTTCATAGCGCCGTTTTGCACGCGCCTCAACGCTTGCATCCAGGTATAGCTTTAAATCCGCGTCCGGTAAAACCACCGTGCCGATATCTCGTCCGACCATGACAACCTCACCGCGCGCACCAATCTCACGCTGGCGTTGAGTCATTGCCTCCCGCACACCTGCATACATCGAAACCTGTGAGACATTGCGATCGACTTCGGCGCTGCGAATTTCCCAGGTTACATCTTCGCCATTCATCATGACGTCATATTGACGACCATCGGTTTTACTCGGAGGTCTGACATCAAGGTCCAACGCTTGAGCAATCTTAGAGACCCGCCGCTCATCTTCGACAGAAACGTCGCTTCTCAAGGCAGCTAGGGTTACTGCACGGTACATGACGCCCGTGTCAAAGTACAGAAAACCAAGTTCATTGGCTAGATGTTTGGCAAGGGTCGATTTCCCGGAAGCTGCCGGACCATCAATCGCGATTGTGCTAATTATGTTTTTCGAACCAGTCATTATTTGCTATTCCGGATTTACCTCATCTGAGAAATCCGACAGTGAGACGATATCGGCACGTACATACACCACCCAGCCTGTGGAGGCGGTCGGTGCAGAATTTGTTAACGTCCAGCGCAGAAGATCCGGTGGGACTAACCCAAACCAGCCTCGTTCCAAGGTCAGAGTAAAGCTCTGCCCGATATATTCTGCTTCCAGCACACCCAACCCTGCTCCTTCGGGCGCAATTAGAATAGGCGGTGAACTCCCTCCCTCATCCTCTGAACGATCGAATCGAGGGTAATTACGCAACCGCCAAAGCACGGATGGTTCAAGATTACCCTGGATGAGGAGCGGTGCGGCTGTCGCATCCCCTGTCAATGCCAGGGACGCGTTTTCTAGCGTACTTTGGAAGTATTCGCCGTTCTGAGTCGGCATCGTCTGCACCCATAAGGTTCGAAAGCCTAACTCTCGGTCGTTGTCCAATTTCCATGCAGCCGAGATCGATGCCGCCAAGGTAACCAGCACAATGACAATACCTGCACCATCGCGCACAATATCCCACGACCACCCCAGACCAAAAAGCACAAATACGCTGACCAGCAGCAATAACATCGCGCCCAGCGCAAGGCCAATCAGGATAGGATCACCAATCAACATCTGTTGAAGGTAACCATTGACGTAGCCCAGAAGCGTGATGAGCGCGGCGCTGATCAAAATCAGCGCGATAGATACCAGTGTGATGACATGCATCCAATGCTCTCTGTTAGACAGACGGAGCAAGAACTCAGTTACAGCTCCGGCAGCCAGGAAGGCAAGTGGCAATAGGGACCAGATCCAATCCTGCGCTGCTCGGCCCGGATAAATCAAAGCTGCAATCAAAGATCCTAGCGCCCAGAGTGCAAGCGGTTTACCCCACTTCTTATCGGATCTCCAGGCCAGGATTGCACCGATCCCACCTACCACCAGAATGAAAGGTTCATAAACTAACCCTGCGAGAAGAAACCCGAAAACAGATAACTGGCCAAAGGGAACCCAACCCCGAAGCCATGCGACGATGGCTTCCCCCATTCCAGCGATACCCAATCGATAACTTGCCAATCCAGTGGCCAGAATGAGAGCTACAACGGGGGTTATCCAGAGATAGCGGGACAAGGATTTAAACGCATGGCTCAATTCCCCGGATCGAATGTACTCTGGCAGAAACCAGCGAATCAGCAAGAAAGCAATCAGGAACGAGAAAAAGCCCCGATAAAAGTTAGTACCGCTGGCAATGCCGGCACCAAGAAAGATCGCCGCCCAGATCCATTTGCTGCCAGCACCATCCTTGCGATCTGGAAGGACGATCCAAAAAAGGGCTCCCATAAGGAACAAGGCGCTCAACGCCATACCACCTGCTGAGCGAGAAAGATTTATGGCTACCGGAGACAATGCCAGAAATCCGGAGCACAAAAGTAATTCAAGCCTGGGCAACCGGTAAACAAAAAAGACTGGCAGCAATGCCAAGAGAATCCCGGCGACTGCTGGTACGATGCGCGCCTGCAGCTCTCCACTACCGGAGAATTGAAAGATCAAGCTCGTTATCCATACATACATGGGGCTTACTGATCTTTGTCCTTCATCGTCTGACCAGGCAGGAACCGGCTCGAGCGTCAACTGCGTTGCATTCAGCGCATGGACGGCTTCCCCATCACCCAGCGGAAGTTCAGTGAGGTTCATCAATCGTACGGATAGGGCAATAAGGATCACGAGCAGGATCCCGATATTGAGCCAGCGTACCCGGATGAGATCGCGATTCACGGAGCGCTCCTTTCGCGAGTTGCGTAAATCCTGACCTCTTCGTTCTGATAGATAAGATCCATGTATGCCATAAACTTCTGTTCGACCAACGGTCGGTATGAACTACGTTCTAATGGTCCGATGTAGACATAGTCGATAGCATACTGCTGGAGGATCTTCTCTGTCTGATCCCAATCAGGAGATGTGTAGACGGTACGGATATCACTTTCCCGGTTACCAATTTCCACATAGCCGCCCCGCCACTGACTCTCATGCCCGGGCCATCCGATAACCGTCGGCAAACCCGTGTGAGCTGAAATCCTTGCGTAGTATGTGTATGAGCCTCCCACAGCTTCTGCGATCACTCCGTCTTCGAGATTCTCATCAATCCACATGACCGCTGTGCGATCAGCTTCGGGAGCGTAAGATGGATACATCGACCCATTCAAGGTGCGGCCAAATGGTGGGTTAAATCCATCGGTTTTTGTCCACGTGCCAATCACCGGATAGATAAGACCGAACAGAAGCGGGATGATCACTAAAATCTGAAGCCCCAGGAAGCGTTTCGGTCGCCGCTGCCCGATGGCATTCACGGCATATGCCGCAGCCAAACCCCATAGTATCCAAGCAGCAAAATAAAACTTGAAAATCGTGTTCATGCGCAGCCCGAATTGGTCACGCAGATAGAAAAACTCAGGTCCAATGACCAGCAGCGCCCCGATGAGGACCAGGATAATCACGAATTGGTCGGGATTCGTTTCACCGGACTTAATCCACGAACTCCGCAGCACCAGAAAACCTGCACCAAAAATCAAACCCAGTACCCAAGCCGTCCATGATGTCATGATGCGCGTGGTGATAATCATGTTCACGGCCTCACCAAACGAAGAAGCCGGCATCATGCTGAAAGCTCGTTCGAGAATCATGGGATCAACAAATGTATAGACCATTAAAGCCAAAAGGAGCATTAAAACCATCAAAAGGATGGGTAGACCGATCCCGTACGCAATCAACCGGATCCAGTCACGACCTTCACTTTCCTGAGAAAATATCATCCCCAGCCAGACAGCAATCGGTACCAACGCTGTACCGAACATGATGAAGAAATGCAAGAATCGTGTTGGGTGCAGAACGTGTGGGAGGATCCCTCCAGCCTGGGAGGCGAATGTCGGATACCACGGCAGGTAGAAACCAACACCCAGTATGAGCAGTCCCAGTGTGCCGGTTATAGACTGACGCAACGCGGTCAGGGTTGAAGTGCGACTCGCTTTAAGCAGAAGCACGCCGAAGAACAGCGACAGGTAGATGGGAAAGTCCCACGTATTCAGATACGCGAGGCTGCCAAAGATCAACCCACCCACCAACAGCTCTTGCCGAGTCAGCGGGATTTGGCCATAACCAAGCAGAAGTAACACAACAAAACTCACGGCACCAAAAGCCAAACCATAAAGCACAAGATCCGAGAGGAGAGAAAACAGCAGGCTGCTTGGGAGAGTGGTCTCCTGCAAAGCTGAGCTGAGTGATGTGGGGATAACCATCAGCAAACCCAGACCGGCGAGTGCCAACAGCGTATTTTTCGCACGGTCAGAGATTTCATCAAAGCGCTTCTGAATGGTGATGGGACGTGATCGGAAAAAGATCTGCAATGAGAACGCCACCGCGAGAAGCACAAATGGCATCGCAAGCAGATGGGGATGGTTGTCAGCCAGCAAGAATGAGAAGAAT
>JASFLN010000205.1:0-4406 GCA_050118075.1 Anaerolineales bacterium | reverse complement strand
TCTTGCTGACCTCGATCGTGTTCGGACTGGCGCACTGGTATCAGACCCGGGCTGGCGCACTGAGCACAGGGATCGTGAGCGTCCTGCTCGGGGCTATCTTCATCTGGAACGACTTCCAGCTGTGGCTCCTGATCTTGACGCACGGTTTTATCGACACCTTCGGGCTTTTCCTGATCTACCTCGGCTGGGACAAATATCTCAACCAGGTTGTCTTCAAAGCAGTTAAGGCAGCAGATCAAGATGGTGAAGTAAGTTTCTGAAGGGAGCGCCGCATGACCGCTGACTCCGAGACCGTACGCTATGTTGTCTTCCACACTCTTTTTCCCATCTGGGAGAAGGGAGTCGACTTCCGAGAGCAAGTCAGCATCGATAAGCATATATATCATTACTGCACACTGTTCAAAGAAGGGAAGCTCGAGCTGGGCAGCTCTTTCCTGCTGCCGGATTTGGGTAGCATGATGATCGCTGTGCAAGGCTATCCAATGGAAGAATTGATCGCTTTCGCTGCCGAGGATCCAGCAGTCCAATCCGGTTTACTGGAATATGCGGTGAGGCCATGGTACACGCCGATGGATCGGCGTAGCAAGTGAGGGCTCGTTGAAACGATCACGATGGATCATCGGGTTTGCTCTAATCAGTTCGACCTTATTTGCATGTTCGCCGGCCTCAAAATGCCCGACAACACGACCAAACGGTTCTACTCCCCCTGGTGCGATTACCAACGAACTTTATCACGGCAACGGGGAGCTCTGGACAGCTCTCTGGCCGGACGGCATGCTGACCTTCTCATCCGAGGGACCCGGTGAGATTCGATCGGATGGTTCGCTAGCGATGAAATTCCCTTGGTGGCGAGCTGAGGGAGTGAATGGGCCGATCGAGGTGAGAGGGAAACGGCTTGACGCTCCGGGAAGTGGGGTCGAGATCGAATTACCAGATGGCTACGGTGACACTGGCTTCCAGGCCAGCATACTTACCTTTCCTTCTGAAGGCTGCTGGCAGGTCAGCGCTTATGCCGGTGACGCGGAATTGCGCTTCGTGGTTGAGGTCATGCGCACCGATTGATCTCTGTCCTGCTTGCACAGCAATGAATCAAAACGGCTCCGAGTTAACCTCCGGAGCCATTCACCTGCTCAGGCGACTACTGAGTCAATTTCTTGGCAAGGTCAGCTGCCGAGGCCGCGTTGGAGGCGTATCCATCAGCTCCGATCTGGTCAGCGAAAGCTTGTGTGACGGGCGCGCCGCCGATGATGATCTTCACTTGATCACGCACGCCGGCTTCCTCCAACGCTTTAATGGTCTGCTCCATGGCGCGCATCGTCGTCGTGAGGAGCGCCGACATACCCAGGACATCGGGCTCGAAATCCTTGACTGCCTCAACGAATTCCTCGGCGGGAATATCTTTGCCGATGTCTTTCACCTCGAAGCCAGCCCCCTCGCACATCATGGCCACGAGGTTCTTGCCGATGTCATGCAGATCACCCTTTACGGTTCCAAGCAGCACTTTACCAGCCATGTCTGCTCCGGTCTCTGCAAGCAGCGGTCGCACGATCCGCATCGAAGCCTGCATGGCGCGGGCGGAACGCAGGACCTCCGGCACAAACATATTTCCAGCCTTGAATTCCACCCCGACATGATCCATACCGGGCATCAAGCCTTCATCAAGAATCTGTTTTGCGGACAACCCTTCATCAAGCGCCTGTCGGGTCAGATCTTCCATCGCATCAAGGTCGCCTTCGATGACGGCGGTCGAAAGCTTCGATAAGCTGTCGCTCATGATTCACTCCTCTAACTGATGGCAGTTTGACAGGTGCTGGGGTCCGTCGAATGTCACTCGAAAGCTCAGCACAATTTTTCAATTGTACACCCAACTTCGCTCCATGACTGAACTTACTTATGCTGGAAAAAAGCCCACCCAGGATTTGGGTGGGCTTAGTAGATCCTTATTTACCTGCACGATCAAGAAGCGGCCATGGCCTCAGGAAGTTCGGTGATCGCTGGGCGGGGCAGACTGGCCTCTTCGACCAGTCGGGGGATGATTGCTTCCCAGTGAACGGCCATTAGATGGATACCACTGATACCGTTAGTGTTCTTGAGTTTCTCAATCATCTCCAACGCGATCTGTACGCCCACTTCCTGTTGTGCATCTTTATCATCACCGGCAGCGTCCATCCGCTTGATAACTTCCTCCGGCACGACGACACCCGGAACGTCCGCAGCCATGAAATGTGCTGCCCGAGCGCTTTTCAGCGGGATCATGCCGGCAAGGATATATACTTTGTCAAGCAAGTTGCGTTTGTCAAGCGCCTCGAGCCAATCCAGGAATCTATCGTAGTCGAAGATCGGTTGGGTTTGGATGAACTGTGCCCCCGCGTTGATCTTCTTTTCGGCGCGGATCGCTTCAAAACGCGGCGGAGCGCCAAACGGTGATCCGGCTGCGCCCAGGAACAATTGAGGGCGGTTCTTTATATTGCGCCCATCGATATAAATGCCCTCATCGCGCATGCGCCGCAGCATCCAGAGCATTTGAATGGCATCCATGTCAAACTGATCTGGTTTGGTCATCGGGTTGGGACCGAAGCGGTGATGGTCGCCGCTCAGGCAGAGCACGTTGCGAATACCCAGCCCAGCTGCACCCATTACATCGGATTCGATCACGACACGTGTGCGATCCCGAGCCTGGAGCTGCATGATCGGCTCCATGCCGGCATCAAGGCAGATCTTGCTTGAAGCGATACTGCTCATGCGCGCCGAGGCGGAAGCGTTATCCGTGAAATTCGCAGCTGTCACGAAGCCCTTCAGCCAGTCGACCTTCTTTAATATCACATTACCGGAGGCACTCAGCGGAGGTGCGATCTCACCCGTGGTGACGAAATCTCCGGTTCGAAGATTCGCTTCCAGTAAGGAGATCGGCTCTTCGTACGCCGGGGGGTGATAAGCAGCATCACCCTGCCACCAATCAGGCTGACGCAGATCGTAGAAAAACGAATCCCATTCCTTATCGAATTTTTCACGATTGAACAAGAAGTCCCTCGGCCGGGGCCCGGCCTCACGTTCGCGCCAGGTCTGGATCATGTCGATCCAGGTTTCATGTCCTACGCGGTTGCCATCCAACGGTGCATTGATCTCAAGCAACTTCTCGGTGCGGCCCATTTTTTCGGCTCGCTCGTAAATCAAATACCAAGTGCACGGCCGGCTGGGATCCACTTCACAAGCCTCCGGTGTTGCACCTCCACACAAGCCATTGCGCAGTCCTTTTGGACAGGTCATCGGGCAGATGAAGGCTGTCTCCTGCAGGATACAGTTCCCACACATTCGGCAGCTGAAGAGCACACTCTTGATCGCCTGCTCACCCGAAGTGAAGGCGCGCATAAAGAGGGTTTCTTCATCGCGACGATAGGGTTTGAATGGAGCCTGGTAGCGGCGCGGAGAAAATAATGACATAGCGAACTCCCTGTATCGATATCTTTGGTAAGTCTAATCGATGCGGCAAACAACACGCTAGTTACAAATATCACCCTGCAGATGACAAAATGCGCGTATTCCGCCAATTTTTATCACATTTCGAGTTTTTTCAGACCTCTGCAAAGTCCCTCGATCGAACGTTTGACTCGCATGTATATCTCGTGATATATTAGCGATATATTTACAGGAAAAGGCTCGCGTGTCAAGTGCAGGACGAAGGTCCACACATCTCGATGCGAATGACCGTAACCATCTTAATCCAGCAAAAGGATCCCCGACGCGGTGAACCCGTATAGGTTGCCTCTGCGTCGGGTTTTTTCGTTTAACAGGGAAACCGCAACTTAACAACTGAACTCCAGATTATTAGATTATTGGAGAGACGGCCGCACTGCCGATCGAGCATGCGGCACGGATGGCAGTCATCATCCCACGCTATCCACCCACGAAGACCGGTGCGACGTTGCAAATCTACGTTTATTCCGGCGCTGTCCCGCAACTGTGAGGGCCACCAGCGATCAGAGCCCAAGCCAGACCGTGTGTCTTCTCAGTATCACATTTGACCTTCCGAGGAGAAGGGAGCCTATGGCTCCCTTTTTTTTATCCGACCTTACGGAGAACACGTCACCACACCTGAAGGCCGGATGGTTTTTATCCTAGTCGTGGATTGCCTGTGAAAGGAGGTGCTTTCAAAAAAGATCATCGCTAACCTGTATACATTGTTGTCAGGCTTTGCGAGCTTCACTCGTAAAGTCATCCGTCACACCTGAACGGAGGAGCAAAAATGCATTTGAAGAGATACACATTGGTAGCCATACTCATCATCCTGGCATTAGTCTTTGCCGGATGCGCACCGGCTACGCAGCAACCTGCTGCGGAAGAACCCGCCGCAGAGGAGCCAGCTGAAGCGGAAGAGCCCGCTGAAGAAGAACCGATGGAAGAGAAAG
>JASFLN010000204.1:0-4420 GCA_050118075.1 Anaerolineales bacterium | reverse complement strand
CAGAAGAGGCTGCTCTCAGAACGGCGTTTTCGCGTTTTGCATCGAGCAGGAATACACCGGCATGATAGTAGTCGAAACGGGTCGTAATCAGATTGACGGTTTCATTGAGAAGTGATTCGACATCACGGATTGCGACGGCATCTCTGGCGACCTCGGAGGCTGTCCTGATTTGTTCTGTGCGGTTTTGGACGCGCTGTTCAAGCGAACGGTACAGTTCAGCAAGATCCTCTGCCATTGAGTTAAAGGTTCTCGAGAGGATTCCGATTTCATCTCCGCGTTCGGTTTCAACTCGCGCAGTAAGGTCTCCCATCGCAAAGCTCTGAGCAAGATCGGTAAGCGCGTGAAGTGGTCGGATAGATTGGCGAGTTGCAATGGGCACGACGAGGGCAACCAGGAGAATGGCGGCGAGCACGATGAGGGCAGTGAACGGTGCCAGATCGTTTGCTTCAGCGAAAATGTCTGATTGAGGAAGCTCGGCAACAATCCCGAGCTCCCACTCTGGGATCCACTCGTATGCAGCCAGGACCAGGTCACCCTGTGCGTTGATGTATTCCATCGATCCGGTGGGCGATGTTGCGACCTGGTTAAAAATCGGATGCGCATAGCCACCAATAGCTTCTGGCTCCGTTGCATAACGGGGCAGCTGGATGAGCACGTCAGGTGCAAGAAGGACAAATGTACGGCCACGCTCAACACGGTATACGCCGCGCTGCTCCCAGAAAACCTGCATCTCTTCGAGCAAAGCCCCCAGACGGAATGAGCTGTTAACTCCGATCAAGAAAATGGGATGATCGTCACCGGTTCTGAACGGAGCTTTCGTATAGAAGGCTAATGTGTCTGGTCCCAGGATCGGGTCATTGAAAACGGGGTGCGTATCGATTTCCATGGATGGATCAGCGCCGGTGGTGAGGTTCGGGGAGGTTTGGCCGTCCCAGCTTTCGTTTGTGGCGACAAGGATCGTACCTTCCACCGCGTCCACCAGGGCGAGATTCGAAAACAGAGTCATTCCCTGGCGGGTGCGAAGATCTGAGAGTTCGCTTAGCGCAGTTTCATGGGCCTCAACATAGCGGGTGCTCGTGCGAGGAGCATTGATCAGTTCTTGAGCGGCATCACGTAATGCACCGCGCTGGGATCCGAGCTGCAATCTTTGTTCACGCGCGTCAGCCCATTCTTGAAGTACGGAGACTTGTGCCTGGGCGGCTGAAGTCATCTGACTGGCAGCCTGCGATTCCAGTAGATCACGGGCGCGAAAGTAACTCACACCTGCAAGCAATAACATCGGTATCAGAACAAGAGGGACAATCGTTATCGTCAATCGAGAACCCAGGCCCATACTGCGCCATCGCTCACGCAAGGATCGAGAGGGGCGCACGGATGATTTACTCATGCTTCACCCCCCTCGGGTCCGTCACGATCTGGTTGTTGATCTGTTTGTGGTCCTGACGCATCCGGCTCGTGATTGAGTGTCACCGTGGAGCGGGCTGCATTTAATGCACGCCCTAATTCCCGAGCAGTCGTATCCAGGATGGATTTCATATCTGGAGAACGGCGTACTTTACTCGTGATTTCGTGGATGAGACGCTCACGACGAGCAGTACGTTGCACCTGTTGCAGCAATTTTGCGTTCTGTATACCGGCCGCAATTTGACTTGCGATGGTAGCCAGCAGCGCGGCATCGTCTTCACTGAAACGATTTTCAGAATGAAGGTCGCTAAGCGCGAGGACGCCCTGAATTTCCTCTCCCAAGAGCATTGGGACGCCCAGCCATGAGCGAATGTTAGGATCAACCTTCTCAATCCCAAACAAGGAAGCCTGCTTGCGGATCTCCTCATCAAAAAGGAGCGGCTGTCTGGAACGGATGACTGCCGAGATCAGGTCATTGGCAACCGCTGAGATGACACCTTCTTCCATCTCACTATCTTCAGAGGCGTACTGGATGGTGTAGGTCTCCTGTTCAGGATTGTATAGTGCGACAGCGATCTCGATGCTACCCATAATTTGATATAGCTGGCGCTGCATGATGCGGTAAACCGAATCCAGGCGTAGCATTTGCGAAACAGCCTGACTGACGCGGTTGATCACCTCGAGTTCTAAAAGACGTCGTTCTTCTTCTGCTCTTTGACGTGCGCTCTCGAGTGAAAGCGCTGCCTGGCTGGCGATGGCTTCAACCAGAGCAATTTCTTCCTCGTTCCATGGCTCGGTACCTGCCGGGCGACGGGCAGTAATTGTGGCGATGCTCTCGCCCCGGATGTTCACGGGAACAGCCAGCTCAAGACCGCTCTCGCTGACGATGGTTTTTCCCTGTTGGTAGGCTTCCTCGGTCAAGATAAAGCGTTCCTCCTGCGGTGCAACACGCTCGCCGTTGGTGTCGAGGTGAATTGTGGGCACTGCAACTTGACGGCCAACACGTCTCCAGGTCGTCTGAATCTTTGAGCGGGAGCTTGTTTCCAGTTGCTCCAGCCGGTCTTGAAGTGCCTGCTGGACGCGTGAACTATCGATTGTCACCGCTAGTTCACTTGCAATCGCCTCCAGGGCACGCACATCATCATCTGTAAAGATATTCGCTTCTGTGCTCTGGACATCGAGAGCGCCAAGTAATCGTTGACCGACAAGCAGCGGAACGGCCAATTCCGACCTAGTTTCAGGTAAGAGCGGATTTTTGAAATGGTAGGGATCTGCTTCGACATCGTGCGCAACCCGGGGAAGCCGGTTCGCGGTTACCCAACCGATAATTGAAGCGCTGCCAACAGCCAGACGGTGCTGCCTGGTCATCATCTGCTTACCAGCTTCACCGGTGCTTGCGGAGAGGTTAGCCCAGTTGCTCGTTTCATCCATGATGAAGATTGAAGCATGATAGAAACCAAATCGTGACCGGATAAGTTCAATCGCCTCAATCATCAAGGTGCGAGGGTTGGTGATTTCGGAAGCCATCTTGGCAATATCGGAGGTGGTTTGAAGTTGAATAGCTCGGCGTTCAAGCCCCCGTGTGCGCTGAGCGACAAGATCCTCTAGCTCCCTGCGCTGCTGCTGCAGCTGCTCTGTGATCTCACGCTCTACTCGTAGAGCCTGTGCGATCTGACGATTGGCATACCAATTAATAAATACAATCAATCCCAACCCCAACATGAGACCCACCGCGTTGCTGATAAGGGTAGGGCGTGGGATCGCCATCGCGGGCAAGATACCCTGCGCCATGATCCAGTCGGAAAAGATGTAGACCAACGCGCTGGCAGCAATGAAGAATAACGCAACGTAAGGCCCCAGTAGGACGGCGGAGGTCATCACCAGCAGCGCCAGACCAAGCGTAGTCACCGGTCCAAGACCGGTTTGAAGCGTAGCTGCAAGTGTCATGGTGAGCAGCAGAACGAGAGGGATCCACGACGCTAATTGACTTCGCCCCCTGCGTGCGAGAATGAAGGAGACCGCGTAAAAAGGTAAAGATGCAAGCATCAATATCGCAGCATCCGGCTGAGTTCTTCCAGCAATTGCCAGGAAGGTAAAAATGGCGCCTAGGATCAGACTTGGCAGCGCAAGTCCCACAAGGAGCATATAAAGCACAGACTGCCGCTGGGCGATTTCGGGATCTGGGTCGGCAGGTTTGAAATAATCAAGCACACGGTTACGCATCAGATTACCTTCCCCTGTTGTCCATCGGCCATGTTCAATCACCCGTCTCTGCAGGAGGAATCACCGTTCCGTAGGTCTGTCCTGTGTAGATCTTAACCATCACTTCAGGGTTGCCGAGGCCGCGTTGGAGTGCCTTTGCGGCACGCTCGAGTACTTCATCGACTTCCATGGGACCACTTAATTCACGTGTGACTTCACTTACCAACCGAGCGCGGTCGGCGGCTGTTGCAGACAACTGGGCGAGTCGCGCATTCAAGATGGCTGCACTGAGCTGATCCGCCAGTGTCTGAAGGACTTCGATATCCTGTTGGCGGAAAGCATCTCGTACTGTACTTTGTACATCGATGGCACCCAGTACACGACCGCTGGTCTGAAGCGGAAGCGCGAGTTCAGAACGTGTATCGGGCATAAGGTCTCTGCGCAGCGCAGCTGCATCGGACTGGAGCTCAGATACGATCCTCGGTTGATTATTACTGGTGACCCATCCGATGATTGACGGAGAACCCACCGGAATGATGTAGCCCTGTGCTTTGAGCGCTCCACCAATTTCGCCGGAGGCTTCTCGGAGCTGTGCAAAATCACCTTCTTCCTCAATCAGGAAAATGGAGACGTAATCAAACTTGAACTGCTGCTGGATGAGTTCGACCGCTCGTCGGAGTAAATCGTCCAGTGAAGGTGAGGAGATTACGGCGCGCGCAACCTCTGACGCGGTGCGGATCTGCCGAGTACGTTCTTCAACGCGATCTTCAAGGGAACGGTAAACATTGCTCAACTCTTCAGCCATCTGGTTTAG
>JASFLN010000203.1:0-4428 GCA_050118075.1 Anaerolineales bacterium | reverse complement strand
TCTGCGGTGAACTCATCAGCGACCACCAGATCCACCGGGAGCACAAGCTTCTCGCCAGCCCCCTCCAGGATCTCTTTTGCGGTATCCAGTGATTCCGCTTCTACCAATGATTCAGCCAGATCATAGCCACTGGCTGCGAGGAAGGTGTTCGCCAGCCCACCGCCGATCAGCACATGATCTGCCATCTGCAGCATCCGTTTCACGACATCGATCTTGTCAGAGATCTTCGCACCACCCATGATAGCCACAAACGGGTGTTCGGGATCGCTTAACGCGTCTCCGAGGTACCGGATTTCCTTTTCCATCAGATAGCCCGCAACCGCTGGCAAGTAATCTGTTACACCTACTGTGGATGCGTGCGCACGATGAGCGGTTCCGAATGCGTCGTTGACAAAGACTTCGGCTAACGAAGCTAGTTTTTTGGCGAATTCGGGGTCATTGGCTTTCTCACCCGCGTGGAAGCGGGTGTTTTCCAGTAAAAGAACTTCCCCCGCTTCCAGATTCTCAGCGGCTTGCTCCGCATCGGGTCCGACACAGTCAGAAGCAAATGCTACTTTTTTACCCAACAACTGGGCTAACCGCTCAGAAACAGGTCGCAGAGAAAGCTCCGGCACGACCTTTCCTTTTGGGCGACCCAGGTGAGAGCAGAGAATCACCTTTGCGTTTGCGTCAAGCAAATACTGGATCGTTGGAAGCGCCGCGCGGATACGGGTATCATCGGCGACATTGCCACCTTCCAGGGGTACGTTAAAATCAACCCTCACGAGCACTCGCTTGGACTTAACGTTGATATCCTCAATGGTTTTCTTGTTGAACATATTCCCTCGATAATGTAAAAAGCGCCGCAGTTTTCACTGCGGCGCTTGATCAGACTAAAGGCTCTTTGCGACCAGCGCCGCCAGATCGACTGTCCTGACGGAGTAACCCCACTCATTGTCATACCAAGAAACGACCTTTGCCATCGTACCTTCCATGACAAATGTGAACTGCGCGTCGACGATGCTTGAGCGTGGATCCATCTTGTAATCCATGCTCACAAGCGGTTCTTCGGAAAATCCTAGGATGCCCTTCATTGGCCCTTCGGCTGCCTTGCGGAATGCGGCGTGGAGTTCTTCTGTCGTGGTCTCTTTTTCCAGAGTAACCGTCAGGTCGACCACGGAGACTGTAGGAGTGGGAACGCGCATCGCAAAGCCATCGAACTTACCCTCCAGCTCAGGAATGACCAGCGAGACGGCTTTCGCCGCTCCCGTCGTGGTAGGGACGATGTTCAAGGCCGCTGCGCGTGCGCGTCTGAGGTCCTTGTGGGGTAGATCAAGGATGCTCTGACCATTGGTATAAGAATGGATCGTCGTCATCAAACCACGCACAATTCCAAAGTTATCCAGCACAACCTTGGCCGCAGGTGCTAGACAGTTCGTCGTGCAGGACGCATTAGAGATGATGTGATGCTCGGCAGATTTGTATTCCGCGTCATTTACACCCAGCACCACCGTGAGGTCGGGGTTTTTGGCTGGTGCAGTGATGATCACTTTCTTCGCACCGGCTTTCAAGTGTTTGGCAGCATCTTCACGTGCCCTGAAGCGCCCCGTTCCTTCTATCACGATATCTACCCCGAGGTCCTTCCAGGGCAGTTCAGCGGGGTCCGGGATCGAGAGCGCTTTCACGAAATCTCCATCAATGACCAGACCATCTTCTTTGACTTCAAGGTCACCTTCAAATCGACCATAGTTGGAGTCGTACTTGAAAAGATGCGCCATGGTCTTGAGATCACCAAGATCATTAAAAGCCACGACGTCGAATTGGTCCGGGTATTTCTCTTTCATAATTTTGAGAACCTGACGACCAATACGACCAAAACCGTTTATGCCTACTTTTGTTGCCATAGAAATTCTCCTAGTTAGATTGAATAGTTGGTTGTCAAATCGCGTTCTTCCTCAAGAGCGTGCTCCTCGACCCAGTCGAGAGGACCGGTGCGCTCTTCCAGGAGTGCGATCAATACATCCGCAAGCAGATCCGCATCATGTCGTGCAGTTTGATCACGATCAACAAGATCTTCAGTGTAAACCGGAACCGGGTACGATTTATCGAGCGCAGGATCCACGGGAAGGAATCCATCTGGAAGTTGAATATCCAGAGAGTCATTCGCCACAACCGTATCCACCAGAACCGAGCCGACATGCGATTCAAGCGCCGCCAGGTGATCACAGCAATCCAGCCGGTCGGTCTCCCCGGGTTGGGTGGCGATATTGCACACAAAGACTTTGAATGCCCGGCTCGCTTTGATGGCTTTGGCAATATCGGGTACCAACAAGTTCGGGATGATGCTCGTGTACAAACTTCCCGGTCCAAGAACGATCATGTCCGCAGCGAGAATCGCCTGAATGGCGGGTGGATAGGCTTGGGGATCATTCGGTTCAAGATGTACCCTGCGTATCTGACCGGGTAGGGCCGGTATATTGCTTTCACCTTTAATTCGAACCGCGCCGCCATTGTTCGAAAGCGCTTTATCAGCAGCCAGTTCGATCTGACTCGCAGTGGAAGGCAGGACCTGCCCTTGGATCCCAAGCACGCGTCCGGCTTCTAAAACGCCGCCTTCAAAACTGCCCATCACTCCCGAGAGGGCGGCGATGAATAAGTTGCCAAATGAATGACCGGTCAGCTCTTCTCCCGAACGGAAACGGTATTGAAATAATTGCGTTAGCAGATCCTCATCCGCAGAAAGGGCTGCTAAACAGGCACGAATATCCCCCGGAGGGGGCAACCCCAAGGATCTTCGCAGCCTGCCGCTGGATCCACCGTCGTCTGCAACGGATACGATGGCGGTGAGATTTCCTGTTCGCTTTTTCAATCCGCGCAGCAGCGTGGAGAGCCCCGTGCCTCCACCGATCGCCACGATACGAGGCCCCTTCCCCAACCGACGGTGCCGTGAAATGGCATCCACCACTGACCGTCCCGGTCGAACATAGGGGGCTAGAATCGCGCGGTTCATTCCGACAACAGCTAAAGATAAAACCAACAGCCCCACGCCAACTAAAACCAAAGCCCGCAACCAACGAGGTAAGATACGTAGGCTTAGAAAAATCAACCAGGGGGAATCGGGATAGCCTCGATACACATCAAGCAGAACGACTGCCAGACCAAGGCCGATCAACGCGGTGCCAAGGACCATCAGGACAAGCCAGCGTTTGACTCCGATACCTGGTTGCAGCCAACGCGCGAGAATTCTCAAACGGCTAGGGGAATTGCCATTTGAATTGTATCCATCGATTTCAGATTGCACGGATTCGACTATACCAGAGTCGCCCTGCAGCGTCAACGCGCCCAATAAACCAGTTTGTCCTCCCTGCGTCTGGATGTATAATTTGAAGCACTATACTCAACCGAAAGGAGGACGGCCCCATGGCCAGCGTAACATACGACCAAGTCTTTAAACGTTTTGGCGAGGTCACTGCAGTCAACAATATGAGCATCGAAGTAGAGGATAAAGAGTTTCTAGTATTGGTGGGGCCGTCTGGATGCGGTAAGACCACGGCCCTTCGCCTGCTAGCAGGACTCGAGGAGATCACCGAAGGGCAGATCCTTATCGGCGACCGAGTGGTCAACGAGGTCGCTCCCAAGGATCGCGACATCGCCATGGTCTTCCAATCTTACGCCCTCTACCCCCATATGTCGGTCTACGACAATATGGCTTTTGGGCTAAAGCTCCGCAAGACACCCCGTGACGATATCAAGCGGCGTGTCGAGGAAGCTGCCGACATTCTTGGCATCAGGAACTTGCTCGACCGAAAACCACGCCAGCTCTCTGGTGGTCAGCGCCAGCGCGTGGCCGTTGGTCGCGCCATCGTTCGCGAACCGAGTGTGTTCCTTTTTGACGAACCACTCTCCAACCTCGATGCGAAACTGCGAGTTCAAACTCGTGCAGAGATCACCAAACTGCACCAACGGTTGCAGACCACTTTCATCTATGTGACCCACGACCAAGTCGAGGCGATGACGATGGCTTCTCGCATCGCGGTGATGAAGGACGGCATCCTGCAGCAAATTGACACCCCCCAGCAACTTTACGACTACCCAGCCAATGTCTTTGTGGCTGGATTCATCGGCTCACCTTCAATGAACTTCTTCGACGCCAAGCTTGAAAAGAGCGATGGCCAGCTGGTCATTGATGCAGGCACGTTCCACGTGCCAGTGCCTGATGACAAGAAAGGTAAATATCAAGAGAAGGTTGGGGAGAATCTCATCTTTGGAATCCGTCCAGACGACATTCACGACCCGAATTACGCTCCTCCAAGCATTCAGGCTGCTCCGGTCGAGATCAAAGTCGATGTGACCGAACTGATGGGCAACGAGATCTTTGTCTACATGTTGAGTGGCGAAAACGAGTTCGTCGGTCGACTCGATCCGCGATCAAAGGTGAATGTTGGTGAA
>JASFLN010000202.1:0-4429 GCA_050118075.1 Anaerolineales bacterium | reverse complement strand
AGATCACCGCTTTGCAACTCCCCTTGGCGTCAGATAATACGGAATTTTAGCTTCTCATGCTGGCCAAAACAGAGTGCAAAGGATTTCTCCCGCCAATCCGGAAGGGGATGCCTGATTTAAATACAATTGCCCGATCACTCCCAAGGTTAGATTTTCGCGGGGATCCGTGCCGATCGCAGATTACAAGGACGTCTGAGAGTACTGCGTTTGACTACCGTTAGTGCTCATCGATGTCATCCGGGCTTAAAGGGCGAGTTTGTATCAACTTGTCGGCGATATCCTGTATCTCGCTCGCCCGTTTGAGATAACGGACGTTCGAATCACGTAAGCGGTCGCCCAGCAGCTGAGCCAGCCGATGCCAGAGACGAGCGGCCAATGCAAGATCGCTCGCCATTAAGGCCGCAAGTGAATGTCGCGTGATGCGCATTACCTCCATTGGCTCCATGGCGATCACCGACGCAGAATGAGGCGAATCGATCAGCAAGGAGACTTCTCCAAGCATCTCACCTACACCGGCTTCGGCCATCCCCACTGTCTCATCGGCGTGATTGCTCATCGAGATCTGGGCTCGTCCACGCAGAACAAAAAACAAATCGTGCTCTTCAGAACCCTGCTCAATCAGGACCTCATCTTTGGCAAAAAATTCGCGCCGGCTGATAGCAATCAGCGAATCAACTTGCCGCGGGCTCAAACCTTTGATCAGTGGAAATTCCTGAATGCGATTATGCATTTCCTCCACACTCATCGCCTTGAATTTCTCCCGCATAACCTGCGTTCTGCGCTCCTCTTCCTCCCGGCGGAGGTTTCCTGAGAGAGCAATTTCCTGCATCTCTTGACTGAGTTCGCTTGCCGTCAGCTTACGGAGTTTGCGCCAGCGACTTTGAAAATCCAGGTAAGCTTCAAAGGGGTTTTGCGATGGTATGGCTTTGGTTTTCGCCAGCCAAATATTACGGATCGTCTCCTTGGCATCCGCCACACGATCGTTGGCGAGGTAATCTAACGCCAGGATCAGATTAGTCTTTAAAATCTTGTCATCCAACGTGTCGCGCAGAAATTCACCTGGATAAGGATCGAAATCTTCCGCCTCGACGATGGACATGTTAACCTGTTCTGTTTGTCCATCAATTTTCGCTTTCGAGTAGACCAAACGAAATATGTCCTCTCGGAAGCGCTGCCAGGTGGGGTGGCTGCTTGCGGGGGGACGATGCTGGATCCAGAGCTTGTTATCCAAGAAGAAGTTGAACCCGAACATGCGGGCGTTCAGCACATAATCTGTGTCTTCACCGCGCGTAATGCGCGGATCGAAAGGTACCGTTCTGAAGAGGGCGCGGTGGATGACCATGCAACCACCGAATGCGAATGGGGTAAGTTTCAATCGAGGCTCACCCGGGATAAATTTATCAAAAGCCTCCCGTTTGCTTCCAAATCGATCCCAGTAGGTCATCCAATGAATCTCCTCAGCGACGTCATCGTAATACGTCCCCTTGGCATTCAGGTAATAGCCAGCCACACCATCTATCGTCTGCCCCATGAACCGGTTCCCGATAAACTCGGTGGCCTTATCCACAAACATTGGATCGTCGAAGAGTTCATCATCATCAATGAGAATCGCGACCTCTGCGCCGAGGACATAAGGGACATAGAGACACATGTTACGGATATTAGAGTAGCCTCTCAGGGAAAGAACATCGCCGAGATCCTCGCCTCCATTAGAAGCCAACACATTGCGAAATCGGTCCAGGTGGGAATGGGAAATGACGTAAGTTTCAACCGCCAGATCACTCGACTGGGCGATCTGCTTTACGCGCATTTCGACCTGCTGCTCAATTTCTGCAGCGGTCGCACAAGCAAGGATCACCAGTGAAAAATCGGTGTTGTCGAGTATGGAAAGTGATTCGAGAGTTCTCGCGAGTGTGCCTTCTTGATCAAGCGGTGTGGGGTGATCATAGATCTCATCACCCGGCTGCCACCCTACCGATGATGCGCGCGACCAGTAGGAGGGAATCATCATGACTGGTTTCATAATCTTTCACAGTTCCGGAAAGGTTTTTTGGGTTGCTAATCCAGACCTGCGATCTCCTTTCCCAACTACTGACAGCTCGATAAATGAAAACGATGATGTTCAGGCGAATGGGACAATGATCCCCTAACTTTCTACACCATGCCGGCGTTTGTAACAAGTTAGAAAGTTGTGCTCTCTCAGACGGCCGATCCCATCAAATGGGATCAGGATGCTAACCGAAGATCGCCGACGTCCATATCTTCTACTTCGTGGGAAGGTTGTTCTCGATCGATCGCGGCGAGCAAAACCTGCCAACCACGCATCAGTCGTCGATAACGCGCAATCGCGTCTGGCAATACCTGGGAGGAAGCCTCGAACGCAGATACCAGGTCCTTGAAACGGGGATCCTTCAGGTGTTCTGCAGCTTTCTCACCTCCGATCTCAAGACCGATCCGCTGCATGGTGGTCTCTGATCGAAGATCTGTCTCAAGCTTCCCAAACTGATCGAGATACCAGCTTAGAAATGGGTTGCGTCCAATCCATCCCAAGCAAGCCAAATAGAAACGATCGCGAACCGACTTCCTTCGGATATCCGGTACGGCTGGAAACCCCTCGTACGTATGATGAAAAACTCGCAGATCGATATCCATAATCTGGCCACTTGAAACCGAGATCGCCTGTCCCAGCAGCGTATCCTCACCACGCCCTTTTATGGTCATATTGTCGAATGTGTAAATCGTGGAGTAGAAGGGGGCAAGACGGCTCGCCTGTCTTAGATCGAGGCCCAGGTTTCCACCTAGCGGTTTCCTGGTTGGCCTTGGAAAGCCCGGCGACTTTGGCGCCAAATTTAAGCATTGATGTTCATGGCAGTCATCCATATATTCCACCGCCATCCCCTTGCCCAGCCCGGTGAGGAGCTCGCCCAACCCGGGGAAGGACATGGGCGGGATGATGTAATAACCAGAGTATTCACTCGTCGTTGCCGAGACTTTTTCCTTGGTCAACGACCGCATATGCTGCCCGACGAAATCGGTCTCTTGCCACTTCGCATCCTGTCCCTCGAGGTCGGTAAGCACACGCGGCTCGACATCCGTATCAAAGAAAAGCAGGTAATCTACTCCATCCAGTAATGCCTTAAACAGCACCGCGTTTCGGTAGGCTCCGTAGGGCACTTCATCACTTGCACCGCCATCAGGCAGATCCAACAAGTCCCCGACAGCCTCCGCTGCAAGCCCGATTTGATGCATCTGCTCTCGCAATGAATGTAAATCAGAGACCTGCAGAAGACATAAGGGAATCCGTTTCTCAACCTCTGCAACAGTGGTCTCATCCTTACTATGGGAGTAAGCTACAATCACACGGTTAATGACATGACCATGCCTGTCAGCATTCTCTAAAAAGCGCAGGATCGTTTTATGGTCATCAAAATGTCGTGTGATCATGCCCAGTGCAATCACTGGATGTGCATATTTTGTCATTACACTCCTTTTAACTCGTTTTGATACGATGTCATCTCTTTTCCCTTACCGTTTCTGAAGGGCTTCGTCGTAAACCGCGATCATCTGGTCAACTTGACCAGACCACGAAAAACTTTCGAGCGCGTACTTCGCTGCTGAGGGACCTTTGCTTTTTTTTGCCTCGGATCGCAGTTCGCTCACAATAGCTTCTGCCAGACCATCCGAATCAGCTACGTTCACAAGGCGCCCTACACCCTCATGGACGAAATCGGGCAGACCACCCTCATTGGTTGCAACCACAGGGGTACCGCATGCCATCGCCTCCACGGCGACCAGCCCGAAGGGCTCAACACGAGAGGGCACCACTGAGAGATCGGCGA
Source organism: Anaerolineales bacterium (assembly GCA_050118075.1). GTDB lineage: Bacteria > Chloroflexota > Anaerolineae > Anaerolineales > E44-bin32 > E44-bin32. The sequence goes on along the minus strand of JASFLN010000202.1, from coordinate 590 downwards.
GGTTGAATATCACGGCCACATCAGGCTGGGGCTTATGCCCGAGGAATCTGACACCCTTTAGTCCCAACTCATGTGCTTGATTTTCCAGAGGGTCTCTGAGCTCGCCATTACCGACAATCAGTGTCAAGACATCGCCAAGATCATTTTCGTATTTGGCCGCGGCGTCGAGCAGGATATCGACACCTTTGAATTCGGTAAGCTTGCCAACAAAACTGACAATAAAATCGAAGTCTCCCTGGATTCCGAACTTTGCAAGCGTCTCCTTTCGCTCGATTGGAATAACCCGGAAAATCGATTCATCGAATCCGTTCTGGATGAGGCGTATGCGTTCTTTTGGAACCTCGTAAAGGTGCATCGTGTCTTCGGCGACTTGTTTCGAGATGGCAATGATCGCGAATGCATGCTCGGTACCTTCAAGTGCGATGGGCCGCCATGCATCGTACTTACGCATACCCATGAGATCCGTCCCGTGGGCGGTGGCAATATAGGGCAAGCCCGTTGCATGGGCTGCGTAACCCGTCACCCATAGATGCTGAGCATGGATGACATCAGGCTTCCACTCGACAACCGCCTTGGCTGTGGCGCGGCAA
>JASFLN010000201.1:0-4444 GCA_050118075.1 Anaerolineales bacterium | reverse complement strand
TTGGGGCGGCGCAGCATAACCGGCGTTTCCAAGAAGGAAGAACGCCAGCAGCACTGCTAGAAGCATAAGAGCTGAGATTATTTTCAACGTGTACTCCCTGATTGCCGCCCGGATTCCGGCGGATTATACTACAGCCGAATCCACGAAAGGTTTTGCGTCTATCATGCCAAAAACAACGTTGGAACAGAAAACATTCTATGGGGACATCACTGTAGAGGACTTCGCGCGTGCGCTGACAGCAGAGTTCCACCAGGGCAATCTACTGACCAAGGTTGTGGGCAAAGGGGATCAACGAATCGTGCAGATCGCAAGCCCGGTGGATGCTCAGTCCGGTGGACGGACAGCGATCACAGTCCACCTCACCAAAGTGGAGGATGGAGTTCATGTGCGTGTTGGCCAGCAGGATTGGATCGGTGTTGCAACCAGCATGGGTTTTACTGCGCTGACCGCGTTGCGACGACCTGCGTCCCTTCTCCACCGCCTGGATGATCTCGCACAAGATATCGCATCGCTGCAGCTCTCCACCCGCATTTGGAAGACCATCAGCGATACAGCCGAATCGTTAGGGGCTGCGCATGAACTATCTGAAAGATTGCGGCGTCTTATGTGTGAATATTGTTTGACAGCCAACCCGGTAGGAGCTCCGCACTGTGTGGCTTGCGGTGCACCGCTCGGACCCAACCAACCCGTTGTATGCCCCTCCTGTGGCTACCTGGTTGATCCCAACCAGAGAATTTGCCCGGAATGCGAGCAGCCCTTACCTGCTGCTGATTAAGAAAAAAAGCCCTCCCTCGCGCTGCGTGAAGGGCTAAGCTGCGTTGTGCTACGCACGGTTAAGAAGCTGTAACCGCTTCCTTTGCATACTCCGCGCCTAAGTCTAACGCTTTTAGATTTGCCTCCAGCAAATTCCGGCGGTGCTCTGGAATGTGAACGCCTAACGAGCTGCCTATCTGCTCAATGGTTAATACCCCAAGACGCTCCATAAGTGCACCGGTTAACACGAGATTAGCCAACCGGGTTTCACCTAATTCTTCGGCGACATCGTTTGCGGGGACTTTGATAATATCGATCCCCTTGCGAGTGGGATCACGGTCGACCAGAGACGTATTGACCACAAGCACCCCACCTTCCTTCACGAGTGACTCATATTTCTCCAACGAGGGGATATTCATCACGATCACTGCAGAAGGGTTTTTTACGACAGGGGAGCCAATTTCGTCATCTGAGAGAATGACGGTGCAATGTGCCGTTCCGCCCCGCATCTCGGGCCCATACGATGGAAACCAGGTGACATGCAGCCCATTATCCAGGCCGGTATACGCGAGCAGTTGGCCGGCAAACAATGCGCCCTGACCACCGAAACCAGAGATGATGATTTCTGTCTGCATGCGTGTCTCTATCCTTTCTTGCCGCCATTGATCGACTCGTGGACCTTGTAATCGCCAAGCGGAAAAGCAGGCATCATGTGTTCTTCTACCCAGGTTAAGGCTTCCTCAGGTGAGATGCCCCAGTTTGTGGGACAACTCGAAAGCAATTCAACCATCGAGAAGCCGATCCCTTGTTCTTGAACCTCAAAGGCAGTCCGGATAGCCTTCTTCGCCTTGCGGATATGGGCCACATCGTGGAGGCTTCGCCGGACGATATACGCGGCCCCTTCCATCTGGGAAAGAATCTCGCTCATCTTCAGTGGGAAACCATGCACCTCAACATCTCGTCCCGAAGGCGTTGAGGTTGTTCGCTGACCCGGCAGTGTCGTGGGCGCCATCTGCCCACCGGTCATGCCATAAATCGCATTGTTAATAAAAATGACGGTGATATTCTCACCTCGGCCGGCGGCATGCAGGATCTCAGCCGCGCCAATCGAAGCTAGATCTCCATCCCCCTGATAGGTAAAGACGAGCTTGCCTGGACTGACGCGCTTCAACCCGGTAGCCATTGCCGGCGCGCGACCATGTGCAGCCTCTGCAAAGTCCATATTGAAATAATCGTAGGCGAACACAGCGCAACCCACCGGCGCGACACCAATGGTTTCCTCTCGTCGTCCCATCTCATCGATCACTTCGGCAATCAAGCGATGTGCGACTCCATGTGTACATCCTGGGCAGTAGTGAGTGGCTCCAGTGGTCAGGCTTACCGGTTTTGTGTAGATCAATGATTCGACCATACCTTCACGTTCGGTCATTTAATCATCTCCCGTTGGACCTCTTTGCATACGTTTTGTGGATCTGTTCATAGACCTCATCTGGAAGCGGAATGACTCCACCCATGCGCCCATAAAAATCGACCTGCACACGCCCTTCTACCGCAAGCCGCACGTCTTCCAGCATCTGGCCAGCATTCATTTCGACAACCAGGATCCGCTTAACTTTATCTGCAACTTCCCGAACCGCATCGTAAGGATAGGGATAGAGTGAGATCGGTCGTAGCAGGCCGACCTTTATCCCCTCCTCACGCGCCTCTCTCACTGCCGATTGGGCGATACGCCCTGCAGTTCCGAATGCAACCACAGCAATCTCAGCGTCGTCAAGCATCAGCGAGCGTGATCGGATTTCCTGAGCCTCGATCTCTTTCTGTTTTTCGACCAGCTTGAGGTTGAAAACCTCTTCTTCAACCGGATCAATATAAATCGAGCTCACGACGTTGGGTTTGCGGTCCTTTGCGCCAGTCAATGCCCAGGCTGGACGGTCTGAATATTCGCGGACGGCTTTCATGGGAGGTAGTTCAGCCGGTTCCATCATCTGCCCGATGCTGCCATCGGCCAGGACAACAACGATCGTTCGATATTTCTCCGCTAGATCAAATGCCTCGACGGTGAGGTCAATCAACTCCTGGATGGTCGCTGGAGCAAGCACGATAGGCTTGTAATCTCCGTGCCCCCCACCCTTCACCATCTGGTTGTAATCGCCCTGAGATGGCGCGATGTTGCCCAAACCTGGGCCACCGCGCATGATGTTGACAAGCACAACGGGAACTTCCGAGCCAGCGATGTATGAAAGCCCTTCCATCATCAAGCTCACACCCGGGCTGGACGACGAGGACATCACGCGAACACCGGCGCATGCCGCACCGTACACCATGTTGATCGCGGCGACCTCGCTCTCAGCCTGCAGGAAAACACGCCCTAGTTCGGGCATGCGTTTGGACATGTGCTCGAGCGCTTCGGTCTGAGGCGTGATCGGGTAGCCAAAATAGGCCTCACACCCTGCCCTGATCGCCGCTTCCGCGAAGGCGATATTTCCCTTCAGGAGCTCTTTAGCCATCGGGCACCTCCTTCAGGATACGGCGGCTTTTTCAGCGGGGACAAAACGATAGACAGTGATGGCCGCATCAGGGCAAATCACCGAGCAAATAGCGCACCCGGTGCAAGCGTGATCCGGGTCTATCAGCTCGGCTGGATGATAACCTTTGGGGGTGAAACGATCCTGAGCCATACTGATGAGATCTTTTGGACAAACCGTCGTGCACAGCTCGCAACCCTTGCAAAGCTCTTCGTTTATAACGATATAACCGCTTGCCATTGAACCTCCTAACAAGTGATAAATATCCATCTCAAAGATTAAGCCTGGCCGCATTGAAACCGTAGTGCAGACCGTCATAAGCCAGAAGAACAAATATCCTATTTCGGAGAAGGCATGTCCACATAATCCCTGACATGCCGGACACATTAAACAACTGATCCAGATGGATGACAAACAACAGCATGCTTGCTTGTGAAAAACATCACGTATGTTGCGCGAAACGCTATGGGTGAATCAGCTTGTTGGGGGATTAAAGTAATTATAGGCAGCTTTGGAGAGATCTGCGATCAACCGTGAGGTGGGCTCCCAGACCATTTCCTGGTCATCCCAGATGAAGATGGACAAAATGTAATCTCCCCCAGGCGAGAAGACAATACCTGCATCTCCGATCATATCAAGGGGTGAGCTGCGCCAGCCATGCTTGTGGGCAACACGCGTACCATCCGGTACGCCGCCTTTAATTAATGAGCCAAGCACATTCTCCGAAAGCAGCTCGATCATAGTCTGGCACTCTTGCACGGTGATGTCATCCGGAAACGCAGCCATCAAAGCCCCACCACCCCCATTTGCACAATCATAGATATCTCCGAGCAGTGTGCCCATGTCCGATGGTGTCGTCTGGGTGTAGCGATCCGGACCTGTATTGATGTCGATGCGGCTGTTTGCCTCGGTTCGATAGCTTTGCAGCAATGGAGCTTGCGGGTAGTAATATCCAGCGATAAACGTGTTGCTCAGCCCTAATTCCTGCATGGTTTCGCTGACGACCAGTGGTCCACGCACTTCATCGATGCGCTGCATAAGCCAATCGGAAGGGTCATTGCCCGATTCCGTGATCATCTCGGTGACCCAACGTTCGGCCTCAGGATCTAGAGGCTGATCTTCGAATCGGAAGAACGTCGTCATGATGCTGATTTTGATGATCGAGG
>JASFLN010000200.1:0-4451 GCA_050118075.1 Anaerolineales bacterium | reverse complement strand
TTCAAATCTCAGAAGCTTCTGTTGGCCCGGTTCCTGCACCATCCGCTTTGAAGAGCACCATTTCAGCTGTTCTCACGGAGGCTTTCACGGGATCGATAGGCTCTCTCGCCACCGGAATTAGAATCTCATCGCTCGCGATTGCCGATGGCCAGATGACAATCGTCGGTGAACTCCGCTGATCGAGCGCAAGGATTATACCAACGCGGTAGATGACCAGCAATGAGACTGACTTTCAAACGTAAATCAAACATGATCTTGTTCTTGGCTGCCAGTTTGTTGGTCGCTTGCGGGCGCCCACAGGCAACGGCCGGGAGCATCGAAGTCCAGCTTGTGGTCGATGGAGCAAGCCAAACCGTAGCCATCCCCGCTGGCTCCACAGTACAGCAAACCCTAGAGAGTGCCGGTATCGTCCTTGCCGCACTCGATCGAGTTGATCCCCCAACCTATACGACAGTGGATGAGGGCACGCTCATCACCATCACCCGGGTCACAGAGCGATTCGAGATTGAAGAGATCGTGATTCCCTACGAGCGACAGACGATTCGAAACGAGGCTCTCCCCGAAGGTGAAACACGCTTACTCCAACCTGGCGAGAACGGTCGCCAGGAGATAACCTATCGAATTATTGAAGAAGCTGGTGAGGAGATTTCAAGAGCTCCGGTTAAGAATGTGATTCTCGAAGATCCGGTCCCGGAAATTTTAATGATTGGAACCCAGTCCAGTCATACGCCCATATCCGTTGAGGGTGAGCTGGTCTTCATTTCTGGCGGGAATGCCTGGTTGATCACGGACAACAGTGGCAACCGCAGACCGGTTGTCGTCTCAGGTGATTTGGATGGCCGCATTCTCCAAATTTCACCCGATGGTGATTGGCTTCTCTTTTCACGCCTGTCCAGCGAGGATGATCCCGAGATCATCAACGAATTGTGGGTCGTCCCGCTGGATAGTACAGGGGCTGAACAATTCGACTTAGGCATCCGAAATGTGATCCACTTCGCTGACTGGGTGCCCTATGAATCTTCACTTATCGTCGCTTATTCAACCGTAGAGTCGAGCCCTTCCCCTCCTGGTTGGCAAGCCAACAATGACCTCAAGACAATCGTCTTCACCGAAACTGGCCGGGTGCTGCGTGAGCGGACGATCCTGGAAGCGAATGCCGGCGGACAATATGGATGGTGGGGGACATCGTTTGCATGGGGGCGCGATGACGATCATCTCGCCTACATACGTGCGGACAGCGTCGGTCTGGTGGACTTCGATAATGAGAGCTTCTTCGAATTGTATGAGATCACACCGTTCCAAACCCTGGAAGACTGGGCTTGGGTCCCGGGCATCGCGTGGGGTCAGGACCAGCAGTCTCTATTTTTCGTCGAGCACGGTGACCCGATTGGCATTGAGGACGCACAATCTTCACCGGTTTTTCATCTGGCGGTCAATACACAGCGAACGGGCCAGCAGGTCGTCCTTTCGGATCGCACAGGTATGTTCGCCTATCCGAGTGTTTCCCCGATCTTGGATGTGGACACGCCTGAGATCGCGTACAAGATCGCCTACCTCCAGGCAATCAACCCCTTAGAGAGCAAGGATTCGGCTTACCGGCTAGCCGTGATGGATCGAGATGGAAGCAACCATCGTGTCCTTTTCCCGGCACCTGGTGAGCCCGGTCTCGAACCCGTGCTTCCGGGTCCTGTCTGGTCTCCCTCCGGCGAAAGAATCGCACTGATCTATCGAGGTGATCTCTGGGTCGTGGATGTCGAGAGTGGAGTCGGCCAACAGCTTACGAATGACGGCCAGGCGAGGTTAATTGATTGGTCATCGTAAGCCAAAATCATCTGTAAAGCGGGTATCATTGATCTGAGCAAATCAGCACGTATGAGGAGATGATCTTGAGAATTTTAGTCACCGGTGGTGCGGGCTTTATCGGCTCGCATCTTTGCGACCGCCTCCTTTCCGAAGGACATCAGGTCATCGTGATCGATAACCTGGTAACCGGAAACATCGATAACATCACCCATTTAGCCGACCACGAAGACTTCAGCTTTATCAAGTATGACGTCTCGAATTTCATTTTTATCCCTGGCAAGGCGGACGCTGTGATGCACCTGGCCTCACCCGCAAGCCCTAATCCCACTTCACCTTATGGATACCTGCAGCTGCCGATTCAAACACTAAAGGTAGGTGCTCTGGGTACGCATAACGCGCTTGGTGTTGCTCGCGCCCACGAGTCTGCTTTTCTGCTTGCATCGACCTCCGAAGTATATGGCGATCCGAAAGAGCATCCCCAGAAGGAAACCTATTGGGGACACGTCGACCCGGTCGGTCCACGCTCAGTCTACGATGAGGCTAAACGCTTCGCTGAAGCGATCACCATGGCCTACCATCGCTATCACGATCTCGATACCCATATCGCACGCATCTTCAACACCTACGGCCCCAGAATGCGCCTCGACGACGGCCGGGTGGTGCCGAACTTCATCGTCCAGGCGCTCCAAGGAAAGCCCCTCACGGTATATGGCGATGGATCACAGACGCGCAGCTTCTGCTATGTTGACGACCTCGTGGACGGTCTATACCGCTTGCTGAATTCATCTGAAGCAATGCCTGTGAACCTCGGCAATCCGGTGGAGCTATCTATTTTGACGCTTGCGGAAGAGATCAACTCCATCACGGGCAACAAGGGCGGTGTAAAGCGCATCCCCGATGGTCGTGCGCCAGCGGATCCCCAGCGGCGCAAGCCAGACATATCCAAAGCGAAAGAACTCTTAGATTGGGAACCCACGGTTGATCTCAAAACCGGTTTGGAAAAAACGATTGCAGATTTCGATAGTCGCTTATGAAAACCATCTCACCACGTACAAAGCGTGAAATTGTTCGTTTCTTAAAATTTTGTGTCGTTGGTGTCATCGGTGCGGTTGTTGACTTCGGGACGTTCAACCTGCTGGCGAATGTGCTGGGGGTGTGGAGCGTCCTTGCGAGCATGCTTTCTTTCACCGCTGCCGTTGTAAGTAATTTTCTCTGGAATCGCTACTGGACCTACCCCGATTCGCGCTCGAAAAATCTGTCCTCTCAAGCCGTCCAATTTGCGGTTGTCAGCGTGATCGGATTGGCCATTCGAACACCTCTCTTTGCGTTAACTGAGCCGGTCTTTATCCGGCTTTCAACAGACTGGATCCCCAGGGTCAGCGAAATCCTGGTTCAATTTTCAGATTCAATCCAATCGCTTTCACCGGTTGTAATGGGACGAAACCTTGCGTTAGCGCTTGCGGTTGTAGTGGTCTTGTTCTGGAATTTCGGCATCAACCGTTTATGGACTTACTCTGATGTTGAATAGGCCTATGCCTTTTTCACTGTCTAATGCCTTGACGACTTATATAATAAGGCAACAAGAAACCTTCGCTGGAGCATTGGATGAGAGGTAACTCAAGACAAAAACCGATCCCGATTTACACAACACCAGGCGATTGGGTAGCGCTGCTGGTGTTTCCCTATATTTACAACACGATAGGTGAGTGGATCGGTTTTGTTACCCCCAGAAGAGATGTCTATGATGTCGATGGCGTTTATGTAGGCTGGTTGACGAAGGAACCGCGGATCCTGCGAAAACGGATTATCGAGAAAGGACTGAAACGTATCGACGTGCCCCCTGCCCCAAGGAAAATTCGACCCCCGGCCACCGTACCACTGCCACCCATGATGGCCGAGCTGCGCTTTGAGACTATTGACGTCCTTGAGGAAGAACCAGAGAGGCTTCATACAAGCGACACCGGTGAGTTCAAGGAAGACATGGATTGAGTAATTCCAGACTCGAGCCCAAGAGAGCTCAAAGTTCATGTGTGACATTGAGTCAACTGATGCAACCCGAACACGCCAATCTTCGGGGTGATGTTCATGGTGGTTGGATTATGAAGTTAGCGGATGAGGCGGGTGCCCTGGCAGCCATGCGCCACAGCCAACAGCGTGTTGTCACGGTGGCGATCGATCAGATGATGTTCCACGAACCAATCCGTATCGGGGATCTCGTCACACTTGAGGCGATCGTTACATACTCTGGCCGCACCTCCATGGAGACACGTGTCCAGGTCACTGCCGAGAATCCCGTCACAGGACAATGCTCGCATACCAATACGGCTTATTTGGTGTATGTTGCGCTCAATGACAAAGGCAAACCAATCCCAGTACCCGAGCTTATCGCCGAAAGCGAACTTGAGAAGAAACGCATGCAAGAAGCAGCTGAAAGACAAGCGTATCGTCTTTCACAACGCGAACTCGCTTCAGAAGGATGAGCACGATGAGCGGTGGCATACAATCACTTACCGACCTCTTGAGCAAGGCTGGCGCCCAACACATCCTTGACGCTCCCCCTGCGGAGGACATGGGCCTTGCGGAGCATTTGCCATTTCCCTTCCAGGCAATCGTCGGTCAACCTGAGATGAAGCTGGCTCTGCTGCTGT
>JASFLN010000199.1:0-4453 GCA_050118075.1 Anaerolineales bacterium | reverse complement strand
ATGTAAGCGCTCGCCACGGATTAGCCTCCGCTTTGGGACCCCGCACCCAGCTAACAACCGCGTTGTAAAGGAAGGGAAGCGTTGAAGCCCCCAGCAGGAACGCGCCGACCGTAGCCAGCTGATTCACGCCCGTAAACTCTGGAGCATAATCCACAACGCGCCGTGGCATTCCAAGCAAACCGGCTAAAAACATCGGCAGGTAGCTCAGATTGGTGCCCAGGAAGTTCATCCAGAAATGCAACTTACCCAGGCGCTCGTCATACTTTCGACCGGTGATTTTCGGGAACCAATAATAAAGACCCGCGTAGACCGCTGAGACACTGCCTCCAAAGAGCACGAAGTGCAGGTGAGCGACAACAAAATACGTATCGTGGACATGCAGGTCTACGGGGATCGAAGCCAGGAAAATGCCCGTGATACCACCGATGAGGAACATCGAGATGAACCCCAATGCGAACAACATCGGTGTAGTGAAGCGTAATTTGCCATCCCAGATCGTTCCCAACCAGGAGAAGATCTTCACCCCGGTTGGCACAGCGATGATCATTGACGTGATCATGTAGGGTATACGCAGCGCCGGGTTCATACCGCTCGTGAACATATGATGTGCCCAGACCGTCAGCCCGAGCACGCTGATCGCCATACTGGAGATCGCGATCGCTTTGTAGCCGAAGATCGGCTTGCGGGAGAAGACCGGGAAGACCTCCGAAACAATACCCATTCCAGGAAGGATCATGATGTAAACCGCTGGATGGGAGTAGAACCAGAAGATATTTTGCCAGAATATCGGATCCCCTCCAGCCGCCACATCGAAGAACAATGTGCCTGCAAGTCGGTCCAATGCGATCAGTATCAAACCTGCGGTGAGCATCGGCGTAGCAATCAGGACCATCAACGCAGTGGCCAGCATTCCCCAGACAAACAACGGCAGGTCCCAGAACCCCATCCCTTCGGCTCGCATCGTGAAGGTTGTTGTGACAAAGTTGATCGCTCCGAGAATGGACGATATCCCCAGGATGATCACGCTTATCGCCCAAAGCGTCTGGCCGAAGGGGGCCGTGACGGACAACGGGACGTATGCGGTCCAACCGGATTCCGCCGAGCCCACGAAGAAGCTTGCCAGCATGATCACACCAGCCGGTGGGATGAGCCAAAAAGACAGTGCATTGAGATTAGGGAAGGCCATGTCCCTGGCGCCAATCATAAGCGGCACGAGGTAATTCCCGAATCCAGCTAGGACCGGGATGATCCAGAGAAAGATCATCACCGAACCATGATTAGTTAGGAAGCGGTTGTACTCAACACCATTGAGCAGATCCGTGCCAGGCTGTCCTAGCTCTGTACGGATCAACATCGCCAGTGCGCCGCCAATAATGAAGAAGAAAAACGTAGTCACAAGATACTGGATACCAATAACCTTGTGATCCGTGTTCCAGGTGAAGTATTTGCGCCATTCCACTTTCTCGGGCATGGCTGCTTCGTTTGCGCTCATCTTGATTTCAGCTCCTGACCCTACAGCGTCGTTCTATTGTGACAATAAGTACTCGACAAGGACATCCAGCTCTTCTTCTGTCATGAGCTGGCTAAAATCCGCCGGCATAACCCCTGGTGGATAGCCCTCCACAACGTACGCGTCGGTATCAACAATGGAAGTCCGTATGTAATCAACCGCATCGACCCCCTCGACCCTCTCGCCCGCCCGGCTGCCGATACCATTTAGCGAAGGTCCAACAACACCACCGGTATTTGCGTCTTCAAGAGTATGGCAGGCACCACAACCATATTTATTGAAGACCACGCGCCCAGCTGCAAGCGGGTCATCAGGTAATGTGTCGCCTGCCGGCACTCCCTCACCTGTGTCTAGAGGTTCGACGCCACCAGCATCGATCCAGGCATGAAAATCTTCCGGAGATTCGACAACTACCTCCGAAACCATTGCTGCGTGCCCGGAACCACATAGCTCAGCACACCGAATAGGATAACGACCCAGCTGAGATGGCGTAATGACCAATTCGTCGATCTGACCCGGTGTGGCGTCACGTTTTACGCGGAATTCGGGCACCCAGAATGAGTGAATCACGTCGCGTGATTCGATTTGGAACTGTACCGGGTGATCAACAGGTAAATGAAGGACAGTCGAGGTCACCCCATTCTCTGGATACTCAAAGCGCCACGAGAACTGCTGACCGATCACGCGCACAACCAATGGATCCTCGGGTACGCGCTCCACATCGGTAAGCACCCGATATGAATAGACACCAATAACAGCGACGATGACTGCGGGGATCAGTGTCCAGACAATTTCAAGCGTGTTATTACCATGGATCGGTGCGGCATCGGTCTCATCACCAGGTTTCTGTCGAAAGCGCAAGACAGCATAGATCAATGCGCCTTCCACGATCAAGAAGACCACCGTCGCGATCCCCATCATGAATCGGAACAGTTGGTCAACCAGCACCGAGCGTTCAGAAGCCTGGGCTGGCATCAACCAGCTGAGATCTACACTTGTCGCAACCAGATAACCAATTGCGATTAGAACCAATGACAGGATGATAATAATGAAATTTGAGCGTTCTTTCACAGGATTAGCCCCTCCAGGGTGTAAAGGAGTGGATCAAGTTAACCATTTGTCTGGAATGAAATGTCTGGGTACGCGGTAACACTTCCCACCTTGCGTCCATCCCCCCGAACCTATGAGTCCTATGCTTCACCGTCCTTGTTTGGAAGCAACATTGTGGATTTTACCACTACCCAGCCAATTCTGACAATTGTTGACCGAATTTCTCTCCTTTAGAGCGGAAATGGCAATTAAGTCCGCTACATACAAGAAGATCCCTCAGCATCAAACGCCGGAGATCTTCTTGAAGATGCGTTAATGTATCAGGATTATCAAATCGTCGCGTAGACCAACCCAACGGTGCCCGGACCGGCGTGATTACCTACAACCGGGCTTACTACGGTGATCATCGCTTCATCCGGATTGAATCGATCTTTAGCTTGCTCAAGAATCTGGGCCGCTTCCGATTCAGCGGCCACGTGCAACGCGGCAACACGTATGAGGTCCTCTCCATTCAATTTCTCTTCGACCACGTCAAGCATATGATCGATAGCCTTGGATTTTGTGCGGATCTTCTCGAACGACTCGACCTGGCCATCCTGAATATGCAGCAGTGGTTTGATGTTCAGAGCCGTCCCGAACAACTTAGAGGCACCTCCGATCCGCCCGCCTCGATGAAGATATTCCAACGTGTCTACCACGAAGAAAACTCCGGTATGATCACGCGCTGTTTTCGCGATCTCGATCGTCTGCTCAAAGGTAGCGCCTTTCTCTCGGGCTCTTGCAGCTGCCAACACCTGGAATCCCATGGCCATTGCAGTCGTTTGTGAATCGATTAACTCGATCTTGGCATCAGGAAACATTTCCTTCGCTTGTTGAGCGGATTGGAGGGTCCCCGATAATTTTTCAGACAATACGATCGTCAAAATGGGAATATTCTTTTCCACCAGCGGCTCAAAAATGCTGTGGAATGACGCCACCGTCGCTTGAGAGGTTGTAGGGTGAATATCACTCGTCCGTAAACGTTCATAGAACTCATCGGGTTGGATGTCGACACCATCAAGATAAGAGGTCTCACCCCAGATTAGAACCTGGGGTGCAACGCGAATTTGATATTGATCAATTAGGTCTTGTGGAATATACGCAGTGCTGTCGGTGACAAGTGCGAAATCTGGCATCCTCGCCCCTCCCAAGGTCTACTCGCTGGAATTTGCTTCACCAATATAAACCCCGGGTGAGTGATGAGGTTGCGGAAGGTTTCACAAGCGCGATTTAGACAGCCAATCTTGTAGGTCTGATATAGATTTGGTATTGACGACCTGCTCCGGCCTGATCCAAGCTCTGCGTGCTGTGCCAACCCCAAACCGCCGCATATCAAAATGAGACGGGTGATGAGCATCTGTATTGATTGCCAGAGTACAACCCATCTCCGCGGCAAGCTTCGCATGGGTATCTTTCAAATCCAATCGATCTGGGTGTGAGTTGATCTCGAGCACCACGTTCTGCTTTGCAGCAGCTTCAAGAATTAGTTCAATATCAAGATCCGCCGGATCACGTTTTCCTATCAATCGTCCCGTCAGGTGCCCAATCACGCGGACGTATGGGTTTTCAATGGCTGTCAAGAGTCGTTGAGTTGCAACCTCTCGATCCTGATGCAACCCTGTATGTAGCGAAGCGATGACGATGTCCAATCTAGCCAAGACATCATCCTCATAATCCAGCGTTCCGTCGGAAAGGATCTCAACCTCCGATCCTTGCAGGAGGTGGATCTGGTCCCCCAGCTCTTCCTGTACCGCATCGATTTCCTCTCGCTGACGCTGCAGGTCCTCTACGGACAGTCCGCCGGCTACACCCAGACTCTGGGAATGATCAGAGATCACCAGGTATTCCATCCCT
>JASFLN010000198.1:0-4487 GCA_050118075.1 Anaerolineales bacterium | reverse complement strand
TACCCCAACTACCGCCATCATCAAACAATCCAACTGGAAGGCGCTCCGGGATGCTGCGGCTCGCCTTGGATTGCTCCTTGAACCCCCTGAAGAATAAAGCACCGCAAGCGGATCGTTCTGCCAAATGGAAACGTGCTCGCCGGAGAAGCGCGAGCACGGTATCGTTTGATCAGGGCTTTTTCTGCACTTGCAGACTAGCCTGCATTGTGCGCCTGGATCGCCTTGGCCAGTGCAGCTTCAAGTTCCTCGATCGTGACTGGTTTGAAAACAAAGGCATCCGCCCCGAGCTCCAATGCTTCGTCTACCTGGATGTCGGTGGTTTCTGAAGACAACATGACCACAGGGATGGTTTTAAACTCACCGCGCATGCGTAGAAATTCAAGCAGATCAATGCCGCTCACCTCGGGCATATTGATATCGAGGATCATCGCATCCGGTTTCGAGCGCGACAGCAGCTCTTCAGCGGCGCTGCGCGCATTCCGGAAGCGCTTCACCGAGCAATCGAGAAGCTGCAGCATCAATTCTACGGCATGGCTCATCTCATCATCATCATCGACTATCCAGACCGTTAGCATTCGATAGGCCTCCCCATAATCATCTATATTTCAGCTTTCACCCGCGCCGCCAACTGTTTAGAAATGCCCGGGACTGCGGCAAGATCTTCAGCTCGTGCTTTGCGTATGCCTTCTAGATCTCCGAACGCATTTAGCAATGCTTTACGACGCGCAGGCCCGATGCCGTCAATTTGATCCAACTGCGAGGCAAGTCCTTTACGCCTGCGCTGGGTCTTGTGCTGACGCAGTGCGAAACGGTGAGCCTCATCGCGAATTCGCTGCAGCAGGTAGAGACCCTCCGAACGACGCGGTAGCACAAGTGGCTGGGATCGATCCATCGTATGAACCTCCTCGAACCGCTTGGCAAGACCGATAATCGGAACGCTCTCACTTAGCCCATAATCCGCCAACACTTGAGCAGCGCGTCCCAGCTGACCTTTGCCACCATCTACAATAAGCAAATCCGGCAGAATGCCAAACGCTCTGTCCAGTTTGCCACCCGGATTCTCGGCCTGCTCACTGGCGATCTTCCAACGACGGAAACGGCGTCGAAGGACCTCTTCCATGCTTGCAAAATCATCCTGCCCCTGGACATCGCGGACGGTGAAACGCCTATATAGACTCTTGCTGGGAACGCCCTGTTCGAATACAACCATCGATCCCGCTGCTGCAGTGCCCTGCAAATTGGAAATATCGTAACCCTCCATGCGGTTTGGAGGTTCCTCCAGTCCGAGCAGATTCTGGAGTTCACCCAACGCCTGTACGTGTTTGCTGCGGTCCGCTTCCCACTGTGCTCTGAGAGCCGCCAGGGTCTCAGCGGCGTTTTCAGCTGCCATGCGCACCAGTTCTTTCTTATCTCCGCGCCTGGGCACATGCAAACGCACCTTCTTGCCGTCGCGCTTACTCTTTAACCACGCTTCAATGATACGTGCTTCTTCTATCTCCATTGGAAGCAGCAGCCTTGATGGAACAAAGGTCGCATCCGAGTAAAACTGCTTAACAAAGGCCTCTACCAGCTCGCGATCATCGGTTTCAGTAGCACCGTCCAACACAAAATACTCTCGGCCAATCAACTTCCCACCACGAATAAAGAAAACTTGTACACAGGCGTTGTGCTCATCTCGTGCAAACGCGATGACATCTGAATCTACCTTGTCTTGTGTGACGATCTTTTGATCCTCAACCACCTTTTCAATGGCAATCAACTGATCGCGGATCGCCGCCGCACGTTCAAATTCAAGCGCCTTGGAAGCGTGTTCCATTTCATCCCGCAGTCGCTTGACAATCGGGTCCGTATGGCCTTGCAGGAAGCGGCAGAGGTCTTCGATCATCGCCCGGTATCCCGTTTGATCCATCTTCCCAATGCAGGGAGCCACACACAGTTTGATGTCGTAGTAAAGGCAAGCGCGTGTGTCTTCACCAGTGATCACGCGATCACAGGTCAAATATGGGAAGATCTTCCGCAGTACATCCAAGGTCTGATGCACGGCCCAGACACTTGTGTAAGGGCCGAAATACCGTGAACCATCATCCCGGACCTTGCGCGTCACTGTCACCTTGGGAAATGGATCTTCCCAATGGACCTTGATGTAGGGGTAACGTTTGTCATCTTTGAGACGGACATTGTATTTTGGCTGGTGGCGCTTGATTAGGTTCATTTCGAGGATGAGCGCCTCGAGTTCAGATCCGACAACAATCCACTCGATCCCGGCGACATGACTCACCATTTCATCAATCTTACGGCTATGTGTCGATGAATCATGGAAATAGGATCGAACGCGATTGCGTAATTGAACCGCCTTGCCAATGTAAATAACCCGGTCTAACTTGTCCTTCATCAAGTAACAGCCGGGCTTTGCTGGAATGCCTTCAAGGATGGGAGCGAGATGTTCGGGTGGAGCCATGTTTATGAGATTCTAGCATATAGACCCGACGATATCCTTACGATTGGCCTTCATCACGCAGCGAGATCGTCCTCACTTGTTCACTCAAATGATTTCAGGCTGTATAATCGCATCATCATGCCAAGCAGAACAAAACGTTTCCTTTTACCGCTGATCCTCATAATCTTGATCGCCGCCTGCGCTTCGATCACCGATGAACCAACTGAGCCGCCCGCCTCAGCCACACCTCAACCCACACCTACGGAGGGATCAGCAGCTATCGCAACACCTTCGACCCGCGCATTGACTCTCTGGGTCGCGCCTGCGTTCGCGCCGAACCCAGAGACACCTGCCGGGATGTTATTCGCCAACCATCTGGACGAGTTCGAAGCTCAATATTCGGGCGTGAACATCCAGGTGCGCATCAAGAGCCGCAGCGGACCGGGCGGCTTACTGGAAACACTCACAGCAGCTGAGCTAGCCGCACCCAGCGCCTTACCAGATTTAGTCATGCTGGAACCATACGCCCTTTCGCAAGCCGCTGCTGCTGGTCTGTTAGTGCCGCTGGATGGATCCATAGATATCCCTGCTGAACCCGAATGGTACCCCTACGCTCTGTCTGCATTACGCTTTGATTCCGAAACGATTGGCATGCCATTTGCCAGCGAGACTAATATCCTCGCATTCCGAACAGACCTGTATCCATCTGCCCCACGCCGTATCGAAACCTTACTTGCAGAAGGTCATACCTTTCAATTCCCGGCTGGTGATCCCGATGCTCAATTCACGCTGGCGCAGTATCTCGCATTTGTAGGTACGCTCACAAATACTGAAGGCGAGACCTATATCGATGCCGAACGACTGACAGAAGTCCTGACGTTTTACCAGACCGCGATTGAAGCCAACGTGCTGCCGCTTACCGTTCGTCAATGGACAGATACCACCCAGACCTGGTCTGAAATTCAGTCTAATCGCACCGGGTCCGCAGTCGTTCCACTATCTCTTTTCATCCTGGAACACGACCCTGATAGACTGGGTGGTGCACCGCTTCCAACCAGCACAGAATCCGGAATTGCGCTTGCAAACACATGGTCCTGGGGATTGGTTGCAAAGAGCACAGAGACAGGCGACCTTCAAATCGCTTTACTTACCCACTTAATGGATCCTGCCTTTTTAGGGCCTTGGACGCAGGCGCTTGGCCTGCTCCCGCCGAACAGCGCCACACTAGCATCCTGGACGGAAGGGTCGGATTCAGCGCTGGCAAGCAGTCTGGTCACAGTGACGAGACCGCTGCCTCCTCGCTCAAACCGTGTGCCTGTTGCAGCGGCATTCCTCGAGGCTGTGGAGGCAGTACTGACGGAGACACTTTCTCCGGCTGAGGCTGCACAGGCTGCAGCTGATGCGCTCTCCACCCCTTAATCGCGACAGGCATGCAAAGCGGATTTGATTGTGGATCCCCGCTACTCTGATCATCACCAACATTTCAATCAACTGCTCAATACCGTGATGGAGGCAGCCAATCCAGAGCGCATCGTGCGTGAAGCACTCTATTTCGAACCGGAAGTGCTTTCAGTCCATAACCAGCGCATCGATTTAGCCCCCGAAGGCAAGATCATATTGATTGCGGCAGGTAAAGCCGCTTCACCGATGGTTCGCGCTGTAAAGCTCGCCATCTTACGTGACTTCGACTGTGTCATTGTGTCTCGGCCTGATTCAGATCACAGCCTGCTTCCTGATCGCTGGCAGGTCTTTCAAGCTGGACATCCGCTGCCCAACGAAGCCAGTCTGGCTGCTGGGGAGGCAGTGAAAAACGCACTGCAGAATCTGCGTTTTGAAGATCTTGTCATTCTGTTGCTTTCTGGTGGCGGCTCAGCCCTTCTGGAACTTGCTAAGAAGCACATTACGATCGAAGACCTACGCGCGGTAAACACAGACTTGCTGCGATCAGGAGCACCAATCGAGGAGATTAATATCGTTCGGAAATCCATGTCACAGATTAAAGCGGGAGGGCTAGCCCGATTGGCAGCACCTGCCCATGTGCTGTCCTTGA
>JASFLN010000197.1:0-4489 GCA_050118075.1 Anaerolineales bacterium | reverse complement strand
CATCACATTATCCGCGATCGAGAGCGTGGGTAGTAGTTGGAAAAATTGGAAAATCACACCCAGGTTCCGACCACGCCATTGAGCCATATGATCCTCATCAAGCTCATGCACCGGGACACCGGCGACAAACACCTCACCTGAACTCGGGCGGTCGATCCCGGTGATCATGTTGATCAGCGTTGTCTTCCCGCAACCTGATTTACCGACCACACTGATAAACTCACCAGCGTCCAGTTTGAGCGAGATCCCATTCAGCGCCGGGAATCGACCGGCTGGGTTTACGTAAACCTTGGTAAGCTCCACGAGCTCGATCAGATGGCGATTTTGATCCCTGTTTATACTCATTATCCTTGCGTCCTATCAAAGAAGCGTGCCCTGTCCAAGATACACCGCATTTATACTGGAATCATGTGCGAAATATCGCTGTTCTGGATGCTTTTCTGACCTGCTCAACCTGTATGGACCGAACGTCACCGGTTGAGGCATGCTCCGGATTGAAATCAAGACCCGCGCCGGTGTAGAATCAACTTAGAGCGCATAAAGCCTGTTGAAAGGAGTTCTGCAATGCCAGAGGGAGAACGTATCGGCGAAGTCACCCATTTCTTCAATAAGATCAACGTCGCCGTGATCCAACTCGAAAAGCCGCTGCAGAAAGGCGATCACCTTCATTTTCTGGGCGCACACACCGATTTCCCCCAAGTTATTGAATCGATTCAAGTTGAACATGAAAACGTCGATGAGGTTGCTGCAGGGGATGAAGCAGCGGTTAAAGTTGAAAAGCGCGTCCGTCGGGGTGATTCGGTCTTTCGATTGCTGGAGTGATCACGACCTTCACGCGCTTAATGGCACAGCCAGTGTGAAGGTGGCCCCTTTTTCAATCCCTTCACTCTCGACCCAGATTCGGCCACCATGTGCTTCGGCAATCGCTTTCACGATCGCCAGACCGAGTCCCATTCCACCGTGCCGGCGGGTGAGATGATCTTCGACCTGGTAGAAAAGATCGAAAACCGTCTCTAACTCATCTACCGGAATGCCGGCACCATCATCACGCACCCGGATCCAGGCTTCCCGTCCGTGCGTCTCAAGTGTGAGCTCAATCCTTCCATCGCCCTCCGTGAAGCGGATGGCGTTGTTTAACAAATGCGCGATCGCCATGGTCAGCTTCGGACCGTCGACCATCGCACGGATATTCCCGTCTGGGACTGTCAACTCAAGCTCCTGGCCTTTAGCATGGACAAGGTCAACAACCTCTGCATAGGCTTCCTGCACAATCTCATTTAACGGCTGCAGCGTCATCATCACTTCCGCAGAGGCCATTTGAAGCATGTTCATGTTGGTCATCTCTTCGACCAACAAGCGCATACGTTCAGCCGAGCTCAAGACTGCCTCAGCATACTCGACTCCTTCTTTGTCGGCGTGGTCCATCAGCAAAGCCGCGTTGCCCAGGATCAAACCCAGCGGGGTGCGCAGTTCATGCGAGGCGATGGCGATAAAGTCGCTCTTCAGCTTCTCTACCTTGCCCAGTTCCTCATATGCACGATTCAGTGCCTGGACCTGGCGGGCGTTTTGGATCGCCACCGCTGCCAACGAAGCCACATTAGTCAGAATCTGCAGATCGGTCTCGTCGTAGATCCCCTCGTGCTTGTTGACCGCTTCCAGCACACCAGTTACACGATCTTTGATGCGCAGTGGGACACCAATGAGCGTGCGCACTTCCCCGCGAACCGGGGTACCCACTTCCCGAAAACCACTTTTCCCCCCTACCACGTCGTTGAGGATCAGAGGCCGATCCTCTCTGAGTACGGTCCCCGCAATGGAACCATCTCGCGGTACCGGCACCCTGGGCAGTTCTTCTGGCCCCATATTCGTCGCTGCGGCGACGTAGAGGTCTTTGGTCTTATCGTCGACCATCAAGATCGACGCAGCGCGGCTGTCCACCAGATCCGCCGCCGAATGAGTGATAAATTGAAGCAGTCGGGTAAGGTCCAGGGTGGAGTTCAGCGTGACGCTGATCTCCACCAAACGCGAGAGCTGCACAACCATCCGCCTGAGTTGATCAATCTCTTGTCGGGTTTCTTTTTCCATCACGCAACAAGTGTAAGACGTTGCCCTCCACTTGTCCACTCAGATTGTAGATGACCCCTTCTCGTTGTATACTTCAAGATCACAACTCGATACGTTTGAAGGAATGTACCCAATGAAGGTCTCCTGTCTACAAGAGAATTTATCCCGTGGCCTCAGCACTGTCGCCCGCGCCGTCGCGCCGCGCAGCACGCTGCCTGTTCTCGGCAATATCCTCGTTGCCACCGATAACGGCCGCCTGCGATTGTCGGCGACGAATCTCGAGATGGGTATCAGCTACTGGATTGGCGCCAAAATTGAGGAGCCAGGCCAAACCACAGTCCCGGCGCGCACCTTTGTCGACCTGGTCAACACGCTTCCAAATGACACCGTCCTGATGGACCTGACGATCCGCAATCAGACCTTGAACGTGCGCTGCGGTGCGTTCAACAACGACATCCGCTGCATCGATGCCGAAGAGTTCCCGCCGCTGCCTCCCGCCGAATTGGATGAGGGCATCGCTTTAAACGTTGAGGATCTCAAATCGATGATCCATCAATCCACCTTCGCCGCTTCGATGGACGATGCACGTCCGGTGCTCACAGGCGTGCTTTTTGAGATTGACGGATCCAAGGTTACGCTCGCAGCAGCGGACGGCTTCCGTCTCTCGGTGCGCACCGCTGACCTGCCCTCCAATGAAGCGCACCCACTCAAAGCAATTATTCCGGCGCGCGCCCTCTCCGAGCTTGCACGTGTGCTTGACGCAGATGAGGAAACCGTCGAAATGACGCTGCCATCCAATCGCAGCCAGGTGATTTTCAGAGCCAAGAACGTCGAACTGGTCTCGCAGTTGATCGATGGGACCTTCCCGGATTACCAGGGCATCATCCCCACCAGCCAAAGCACGCGCAGCGTGCTCTCGACCTCCGCATTTCTGAAAGCCTGCAAGGCGGCGGACATCTTCGCACGCGAATCAGCACACTCCGCCCGCCTGCGCATTACACCGGGAAGTGACCTTGAGCCAGGGACCGTCGAAGTCTCAGCTACTGCAGCCGAGACGGGATCCAACGAGACGATCGTCGACGCTACCATCGAGGGAGATCCCATCGAGATTGCATTCAACGTCCGCTTCCTGGTTGACGTCTTGGGAGTTGTGGATACGCCCAACGTTTCGCTTGAGACCTCCTCCGCTTCTTCACCCGGCGTGATTAAGCCGGTCGGGCGCGACGATTTTCTGCACGTGATTATGCCCATGCACCTCGGTCGCTAGTCTGAACACCACGCTCTCTATACCACGCGCAGGGGCGGGGTGCTCCCGCCCCTGCATAATTTAATAGCTCACGTTTGTTCCGTTCTGCTCTCAGGGTAGAATGTCCTAAGACTTTGACACTTCGCCCAACAGGAGCACGATATGACCGTCGATTCAGGCGGTTTTCCTAAAGTATTAACGCTTTACCTGGCGATCAGCCAGTACCCCATTCTTGGTCCCAAGATCCGCGAGCGGATGCGCCAGGAACTCTTCCAGCGAGGCGTCATCACGCCGGAGGATTTTGAAGCGGAGGCGCGCGAAAAAGCGGTGCAGTCACAAATCCGTGAGGGTCTGGGCGACTCGCTGGGACAGGAACCAACCGATTCGTGGCGGCAGCGTTTGGGCATCATACGCGACAATCTGACCGACTTTTACTTTGCTTACAACCTCCCATTCGAACAATTCGAAAAAATCCTCAAGGAGGTGCTCTCCGGAAGGGTGCCCACCGAGGAGGTTGTACTGACGATCCATCCCGAACTCGCACCATGGGACATGCTCTTCGCTCAAGGTGAGATGTACGAAAATTCACCACCGGAGAAGCGCGAAAGTGTCGCCCACCACCTCAAAGAGATCAAGGTCGTGCTGATCAAAGCCATGATCAGCGACCACCTGCCTTATCTGGCCATCGCGCGTGAGTGGTTTGACATTGCCGACCTAAAAAACATTCGAGAGCATCGGATCGGTCGCGGCAAGATCGGCGGCAAAGCTGCTGGCGTTATGCTGGCAGACACCGTGCTGCGAAAATCGGCAGATCCCGAGTTGAAGCCATTTCTGCACGTCCCCCCTTCCTGGTTTTTGGGAGCAGATGTCTTCTACCAGTTCTCGCAAGTTAATGGCTTGCTGCGCTTTGCAAACCAGAAATATCGCACCGAAGAGGAGATCCGGACCGATTATCCCGCCATTGAAAGCGTATTTCTCGATGGCCAATTTCCTACGGAAATCGTAGAGAGCCTGCGCAGTTTGCTGGAGACTGTCGGCAGTAAACCTTTGATCGTGCGCTCCTCCAGCTTGTTGGAGGATTCGTATGGCACTTCCTTCGCCGGAAAGTATGAAAGTTACTTCTGCGCCAACCAGGGAGACCCAGACCAGAACCTTGCTGATCTGTTGAACGCCGTACAG
>JASFLN010000196.1:0-4501 GCA_050118075.1 Anaerolineales bacterium | reverse complement strand
TTGATGTACACTCGGTCCCCCTCTCGAATGTCTTTCTCATTAATGAAGTCAAAGTTATGCAGTGTGGCTTGACGGACAGTTACTCCCCCTACCTCTACTGGTTCAAGGATCGCATATGGCGTGATCACTCCGGTACGTCCAACATTCAATCCAATTTCGTTCAAACGGGTGGTAACAACCTGCGCGGGAAATTTGTACGCTAAAGCACCACGTGGATCCTTTCCCACCACGCCGAGCGATTCCCTCAAGCTCGTGTCGTTGATCTTGACCACGACCCCATCTACCTCGTAAGGCAATCCATCACGTCGATCCACCCAGCGCTGGTATTCTTCGATAACCTCATCGATGTTCGCACAAAGCTGGACATGATCTGGCACCGGAAAACCTAGCCCCTGTAAATACTTCAGCGTTTCGAACTGCGTGTCAGGCACGTCACCACTTGCATCGACAATGGCATAGCACAATATCCGGATAGGACGTTCAGCCGTCAACGTAGGATCAAGTTGACGCAGTGAACCCGAGGCCGTATTGCGGGGGTTCACATAGGTACGTTCCCCAGCCTGCTCCAACTGCTCGTTCATCTTCCGGAAATCTTCCAGGTAGATAAGTGCTTCGCCACGAACTACAAGTCGTTCAGGCACATCAACATTCGATTCAATAAGTGGAATATGCAAAGGGAGCGTCCTTACTGTCTTTAAATTAGCGGTAATATCCTCTCCCACCTCGCCGTCGCCGCGCGTGGCTCCCTGCACAAAAATTCCATTTTCATAGTGCAGCACAACTGTGAGCCCATCCAATTTTGGCTCGACAACGAAATTCGCTTCCGATACCTCCGGATCGATTTTGCTGATGCGCGCCACCCACGCTCGGACCTCCTCTTCTTCATAAGCATTACTCAAGCTCAGGATCGGCGCAGGATGTGGAACCCGCTCAAAGCCTTCCGCCGGCTCTATGCCAACCCGCTGTGTGGGCGAATCAGGGGTGCGGAGCTCGGGATGCTTCTGCTCCAAATCCACCAGTTCATGGAAAAGCTTATCAAACTCATAATCACTGATGATGGGTGCGTTCTCAACATAATAGAGATAGGTATGTTTACGGATCTCTTCGCGCAATGTTTGCGCCTTGGCTTCGATTTCTGCGTCGGTCATTTTCAGGTACCTCGCAAGTAGTGCCTTATCAAATGGATTACAGGCAATTAACTGGGTATTGCCGATGGGAACACGGGATAGAACATCAACCATTCATTGGGCCGTTCCTGAATGTATTCTGAAAGAATATCGATTGTTTGCTGAGCCAGATGGATTACATCACGATCGTCGTCACCCGTAAATTCTGGCTCAAGGATGCGAGGTCCCGTTGCCCGGTAAAGGCCGTCACGAACAGACTGGACCACGCCAACCTTCATGAATGAGCGCGTTTTTATGGCGAGCCTGGCATGTCCGATCGGCAGGGTCACTTTATGCCCAAAGAATTCAAGCTTTTCACCACCGGTATCGGGACGATCAACCCCGGTAAGCACAAAACCATGCTGTTTTAACCTGCTGATCGCAGTTCTCAGGGATCTCATAGATATCGGCGTGACGTGAATATTGAACCGTTTGCGCATCGCGTTGTCAGATCGATAACTGCCGCTCTCTGCATGGTATGAAAGAACCTGAACAGGTAAATCACGAATCCCCAGAATCATTAAAAACATATTGAAATTGCTGAGGTGACCACCGGCGTAGACCACACCGTGGCCCTCCTCGCTCGCCTTCCACACATCACTGAGAATGTGATCCTCAACGATGATGCTGTCTTCTACAAATTGCTTGCCATGCGCAATCGATTTGTACCAATCAACATACCCGTTGGCAGCATGAATTAGTACCTTCTCAACAACCCCTTCCAACTTGGGTGATGTGTATTCAAGACCACGAATCACAGCCTGATTACTTCTGACAGCTTTGTACAAGTACGTATCTGTCCGCCTTGCCACAATACGGGCGACCCACCGCCCAAAGCCGTAGGCCTGTTTCTGTGGCAGTAGCCTCGCGATCCATAAGCCCAACCACGGTCCAACCTGGCTGTTAATAAAATCTGTAAGCACCGCGTTGTCTCCCACCTGGAGTCACCTTTCGCGAAGTAGGATGTGAACCGTCAGGTTCTTCTTCCACTCAATTGACGATACGATTTTCGTGCCTGCCAGACCATATCAAGAAAACGCAGCGAGTCCTTTACAGGATGGAAGTAGCTTTTCTTATCTACGGAGTAGATCGTGCGTATGTCGACCCAGGCAATGGGCAAGCCTTTCACCACCGCCTGTGCGACCACATCGACCTCAAACTCGAACCCGGGACGCTGCAAATCAAGATTCTGCAGTAAATAGCGCGTATGCAATCGGTATCCGCTCTGGTTGTCATAAATCTTGATATGCAGCACTCTTGTTAAAAGCCAGGATCCAATGCTGTTACCTAACCGCCGGATAAATGGCATCTTGGAAAAATCGCGCCGCCCAATGATCAATTCTCCCCTATCTTTCAAAAAAGCTTTCACAAATTTTTCCGCCTCTTCTGGATCATGCTGGCCATCCGCGTCGATCGTCAGTACGGCATCATAACCTTGCGAGAGTGCCCAATTAAATCCTGTGGAAAGGGCGACTCCCTTGCCTTGGTTTTGGCTGTGGCTGATGACCTCACAACCCATTTCTCTCGCTACCGAGGCCGTATTGTCAACTGAGCCATCATCGACCACAAGCACCGGGAAGTCCTTTACCAGGACCTCTAGGACTCCACGAATACGCACAGCCTCATTCCAGGCGGGGACAAGTGCCAGGATCTTCTTCTCTTCATGCATGAATTCTCACCTGCACTATTCTCCTGATGAATGCAAATTTAGCCGACCGCAATCAAATGCCATGTGCCTGACAGCAGATTATCATCCCCGTGTCAGGTGCCTCATTCGTTCACATTCTAATCTACGAGCGATGGATTTCAACTTTATCTTGAAATCTAAGCTAAATCAATATTGGCCATAAATCAGACCTGATTGGATGCTATTAATCCATTGTTCAGATGATCTCACTTTGCTACACTACAGGCAGCCTGATTTTGGAGGAGGATGCATGACAACCGGACGTGTTATTGCATACATCGCAGCCGCGATATTAATATTCTTCGGCGTTTTATTCATCTGGGGAGCGTTTAGTCCACAAGGCTCAGTTGGTTGGATCTTTGTGGGTGTTGTCAGCGTTGGTATCGGTCTGGGACTGATATGGCTGGCTGGCCGGCGTGCTAAACAACAGACAGAATTGATTCAGAAGATCGAGCTATCAGGTGATGTAAATCTCGAAACTCTCAGCTGTCAGAATTGTGGGGGTGCGCTATCATCTGAAAATATTACCATGGTCGCTGGTGCACCTGTTGTCAACTGTCCCTACTGCAACTCATCCTACCAATTAAGTGAAGAACCCAAGTGGTAACGGCAGGGCCGACCTCAAGGACTTCATGTCGATCAATAATCTCCGAGCTAGTTAGGTTGAATGGATCATAAAACAATGAACCGTTTCATAAAATTTGGACCGCGACTTTTCAGATGGTCATTGGTAACCACGCTTGTTTTATGTTTGCTCGCCCTGGTTGTCACTCCAGCAACCGGTCAATCCTATTACTTCAGGGTCGATCGCGAGGTCGTGGATGTCTATTGGGAGAGTGACGGGACATCGCGAATTATCTATGAGTTCGTGTTCACGAACATGCCCTCCGGAGACCCGATCGATTTTGTCGACGTCGCTACACCCAATAACAATTACGATCTTTCAACCATCACCGCGACGATCAACAATCAACCTATCGGGCACATCGCACCTTCAGAGTATATAGATGTCGGTATCGAGCTTGGGCTTGGCTCGATGTCCATTCAACCAGGTGAAACTGGCACAGTGCGGGTCAGCATCGGTAGAGTCAGCAATGTCCTTTATGAAGATACCGAAGAAGATGAATATGCAAGTGCAGTCTTCTCCCCAACCCGGTTCGATCGTGATCTGGTCGAAGGAGCGACTGATCTGACGGTCCGTTTCCATTTGCCCCCCCAGGTACAGCCGGATGAACCAAGATGGCATGGTTCTCCAAGCGGATGGCCAGCTGACCGTCCAGCTGCAAACCTCGACAGCCAGGGGCGAGTGCAGTATACGTGGAACAACCCCGATGCGAATGCCTATACGCAGTATAAATTTGGCGCATCCTTCCCGGCAGAATACGTTCCTGAAGATGCGATTGTCACCGCTCCCGCATTTACGATCAACGAGGATCTAATTTTCGGGTTGTGCTGTGGTGGAGGCGTACTGCTCGGTATCATCGGTTTCATCTCACTGGGAGTCTGGCAGAGCCGCCGAAGGAAATTAGATTACCTACCACCAAAGCTGGCGATCGAAGGCCATGGTATCAAACGTGGCCTCACAGCCGTCGAAGCTGCCGTCTTGCTGGAAACGCCTCTGGATAAAGTCCTTACCATGATCCTCTTC